>JBCDBW010000121.1:0-12915 GCA_039182965.1 Verrucomicrobiota bacterium | reverse complement strand
GAACTCGTCGAACAACGATACCTCGCCAAAGTCTCCCTCCGCGATTTCGCCGAACGCCAAAACCAAACCCCAAACGCGCTCTACAAAAAACTCCAGCGCCTCCGCGAAATCCTTCACGACTGCATCACCAACCAACTCGCAAAGGAAGGCTTCGCCCTATGAACGAATCCTCCCCAAAAAAACGAACCCTCGAACTCGCCGGCCGCCTCTGCGACGAACAGATCACCGACGAAGAATTCGCCGAACTCGATACCCTCCTCACCAATAACGAGTCGGCCCGCACAACCTACGCCGACTTCATGCGCATGCATCGCCGACTCGAAGACGGCGCCTTCACCTCTCCCGACGAATCCCTCTCCCCGGAAAAAGTCGTCCGCATGAATCCGCGCCGCCGCCTCCCCTGGCTCACCGCTGCCGCCGCCCTCCTCGCCCTGAGCGCCATCATTCTCGCCACTCTGAACACGAACCCGGGCGAATCCTCGAACACCCCGCCCCCCACCCCCGTCCTCACCCGCGCCATCGACGTCGAATGGGAACATCCCCGGCGCTTCCAGGCCGTCCCCGGCGAGCCCATCACCGAAAAACATCTTCGCCTCGCCTCCGGTATCGCAGAAATCACTTTCAGCAGCGGCGCCGTCGTGACCATCCAAGGCCCCGCTAAACTCCGCATCGACGAACCCCTCCACTGCTTCTCCCACTACGGAAAACTCGCCGCCAACTGCCCCGAATCCGCCTACGGTTTCACCGTCCGCTTCCCGGGAGGCCGCGTCGTCGACCTCGGCACCGAGTTCGCCATGGAATCTTCCGAGACCGGAAAAACAAGGGTCCAAGTCCTCAGCGGCGAAGTCGTCGTCGCCCTCACCGACGAAAACGAAGACATCCTCGCCGAAAAAAATCTCCTGGAACACGGCGCCGTCGATCTCGACCCCAATGCCGGCGTCATCGATGCCGTCGAATACGACGACAAAAGCTTCGCGCCTCTCAAACGCGATACCCTCCTCCGCTCACAACCCATCAAGCTCCAATTCGACATCGGCCATCGCGCCGGTATCTACTCCGGCACCAACGCCCCCGGTCATGCCGCCGGCGACTTCCTCGCCCACGAAAATGCCTGGACCCAGATTGTCGGCGATCAATCCGGCACCTTCGTGATGGCCAACGGAAATATCTGCCCACACCCCATCGTCGTCGACTACGGCCATGGCGATGGCGTGATCGACTGGGACGCCGAACCGGTCGATCCCTGGGGACGCATCTATTCCAAGGCCGGTGGCGTCTTCGATTCCGCCCTCTGCCAGGATCATCGCCCCTGGGACTTCGACCTCGGCCTTCGCATTTCCGGTTTGCCAAAGGGCAAATACCGCATCTACGCCCTCTGCCGCTCCGTCCGCAGACCGGAAGCCTCGTACGATGTCAGTTTTGGCGTGAACCTGGACCGGCAACTCCCAGAGCCCGCCATCATCCCCACCATGGACAACGCCACGGAACCAACCTGGGTTCCCGGCCTCACCTACGCCGTCGATGAGGTGGAAGTCTCCGGCCCGGAAGACTGGGCCACCTTCATCACACGCTACTCGCGCGAACGATCCATCAACAATGCCCCCCATCACGGCCGCTCCGTCCTCCTCGGCCTCCAAATCGTCCAAATTCCCTGACCCCAACCGCTCAACCAAAGAATCGATCAACCGAAGAACCGAAGAACCGAAGAACCGATGTCCCATCTAAACCTCAAACAACCACTCAACCGCCGCACCTTCCTCCGCGCCTCCGGCATCGGCATGGCCCTCCCCTTCCTCGAGTCCATGCTCCCCACCCGCGCCACCGCCGCTGCGGCCGCCGCAAATCCGAAACGCCTCGCCGTCGTCACCCAGGACCTCGGCGTCCTCCACGACACCTTCTTCCCCGTGGGACCGAGCAGCATGAACTACGAAATGCCGTCCGTGCTCTCCGAACTCGCGACCATCCGGGACAACATGACGGTCTTTTCCCACATCGACCACGGCATCAAAGGTGGACACCACGGCGCCGGCGGAGTCCTCAACGGGGTGAAACCCGAATACGCGGCCAGCTCCCCCTTCGGCGCGATCAGCGTCGACCAACGCGCCGCGGAAATCGTCGGACCCGCCGTCCGTTACTCATCCCTTCGCTGCTGGGGCGGCAAGAATCTCTCCTCCAGCTACTCCCGCCAAGGCTCCCGCCTCCCCTCCAGCGCCAATACCCCAAGCGAACTCTACAAAGCGCTCTTCCTCCAAGGCACCGAAGAAGAAAAAGCCCACGCCCGCGCCCTGCTCAACGAAGGCAAAAGCATCCTCGACCTCGTCTCCGGCGACGCCAAAGCTCTCGCCCGCGACCTCGGCAAAGCCGACAACGACAAGCTCGAAGAATTCTTCGACTCCGTGCGCACCGTCGAACTCCAGATGAGCGATCGCGACCAATGGCTCGACCGCCCCAAACCCGATTGCCCCGACCCTAACTTCACCAAGGCCGTCACCTCCGGAAAAACCGACGACCTCGGCAACAGGGGCACCCTCGCCGCCTGGATGGACCTCATGCATCTCGCTCTGGTCACCGACTCCACCCGGGTCACCACCACTGCCATCCCCATGAACGACGGCGTTTGGGATCTCCCCGGCGTCACCACCGGCGCTCATGCCCTCAGCCACCACGGTCAGGAAGAATGGAAAAAGGACCAGTTCCGCACCATCCAACGCTACATCCTTGGCGAATACCGCCGCTTCATTGAGAAACTCAAAAACGACAAACAACCCGACGGCTCTTCCCTCCTCGATTCCACCTACGTCCTCTACGCCTCGGGCCTGAGCAACGGCGCCACCCATTCCAACGAGAACCTCCCCGTCATCCTCGCGGGCGGAAAAGCCAAACACGGCAGCCACCTTAACGTCGAGAGTAAGCAGAACCTCAATAGTCTCTACCTCTCGATCCTCCAAACCTTCGATCCCGCCCTCACCGCATACAACAACGCCGACAAATCCCTCCAAGGAATCGCACTGGCTTAAAAACCAGTCTCGCTTGTTCGTTCCTGAGCCACCGCCCGTCGTAACATGCGCCTGCCCCTGTTATCCCTAATCTGCGCCTTCTGCGTAATCTGCGGCAAAATCTCCGCTGCCTCCAACCTCAACGAGCAAGGTTTCCGCACCTTCCTCGACAAGCACTGCGTCCAATGCCACGGCCCGGACAAACAAAAAGGCGAGGTCCGCTTCGACCAACTCCCACTGAGCAGCCTCGACGCCGATCACCTCGAAACGTGGAAGACCGCCCTCGAACAAGTCACGGAGTTCGACATGCCTCCCGAAGACGACCTCGCCCTCTCCGACGAGGAAATCGCTCAGTTCTCCGGATACCTCGAGCCCCTCATCGCCAGCGCTCTCAACAACGTGTCCCGCGAAAAGGTCGTCCTCCGCCGCCTCAACCAGGAAGAATACCGCAATACCGTCCGCGACCTCCTCGGCATCAACATCACCGTCGAAGACCCGGCCCGCTCCCTGCCGCCTGACGAAGTCGCCCACGGCTTCGATAACCTCGGTTCAGCCCTCACGATCTCCGACCTCCACGTCGACGCCTATCTCGCCGCCGCCGAAGACGTCGTAAGCCGATGGGAAGCCCGCGCCGCCGCCCACGCCGACTCAAATTCGTTTCGCCTCGAAGTCCCGGTAAATCCCGGTGACAAGCCTCTTATCTACTGGCGAGGAATGAATCGTACGGACGAATACATCGACCTCATGCACAGTGCCTGGACCAACCGACGATTCAAAACGCTCGTCTTTCCCGCCAAACAAACCGACAACCGCCTCCTCCCCCATAGCGGCACCTACCGCATCACCGTCGATGCCGAAACCCTCCACACCGCCGATCCGGCCGGCTACGAACTCGTCAAAAAACTCGGTCTCGACTGGGAACCCGACCCGAACGAAACCCCTCGCTTCGGCTTCTTCCTGCGCCGTCCCTCCCGCTCCATCACCCCCAACATCGACCAACGAGTCGCCACCTTCGAACTCGACCATGGCACCCGCAAAACGATCAGTGTCGAAACTTGGCTCCCCGGCGGCCTCTACACCCTCGGCATCAACTTCGACAGCGGCCCCCGCTTCGATCCCGCCCAGGCCGCCATCCTATTCCACCTCATGAAAGAAAAGGGCCTAACCGATCTAAAAGGGATCGCAACCGGCTATGACGACGAATTCTCGGAACTTCGAAACGTCATGAAGCGCCCATCGGAACTCCAACAAGCCATCGTCGATCACTTCGGTTCCCTCCCCCTCCCCCGTATCCGCTTCCACTCCATCGTGATCGAAGGCCCCCTCGAAGATCAAAGCGCCCCCAATACCGACTACCTCGCCCGGGTTAACGAGGAGACCAACTTCCAACGCCAGGAACTCGCCCACTTCGCCCGCCGCGCCTTCCGCCGCCCCGTCACCGAAGAAGAACTCCAACCCTACTTCGACTACGCGGAAAACAACGGATACCGCGGCGCTCTCAAGGCGATGCTCTGCTCACCACACTTTCTCTACCACCGCGAGAATGACGGCACCCTCGACGATCACGCCCTCGCCAACCGCCTCTCCTACTTCCTCTGGAACTCCATGCCCGACGAGGAACTCTTCAAACTCGCCGCCAATGGTCAACTCCGCGACGAAGATACCCTCCGCGCCCAGCTCAGCCGCATGCTCGCCGACGACAAGGCGCAAAGCTTCTTCTCCCGCTTCACCCACCAATGGCTCGGCCTCGATAACATGGACGACATGCCCGCCTCCCAGGAATACGTCGTTTACCATGACTTCTTCATCAAGGACCTCTTCCGTGAAGAGACCACCCGCTTCTTCGAACACCTCCTGAAATTCAATGCCCCCGCCGCCGACCTCATCCACGCCGATTACACTTTCATGAACTCCGCCCTCGCCCGTCACTACGGTCACGAGGGCGTCACCGGCAGCGCCTTTGAACAAGTCTCCCTCAAAGACCCACAACGCCGCGGCCTCCTCGGCCAAGGCTCCGTGCTCACCACCTCCGCCAACGGCATCGACACCTCGCCCGTGGTCCGCGGTATCTGGGTCCTCGAACACCTCCTCGGCACGCCGCCCGCACCACCGCCACCTGACGTGGAAGTCCTCGAACCCGATACCACCGGAACCACCACGATCAAGGAAATGTACGCCGCCCACCGCACCCAGGCCTCCTGCAACCGCTGCCACCAGGACATCGATCCCCTCGGCTTCGCCCTCGAGAACTTCGATCCCGTCGGCCAATGGCGCGACCAATACGAAGGAGGTCTCCCCGTCGACGCCACCGGACAGATGCCCGACGGCCAGAAATTCAAAAACATCGAGGGCCTCCTCGATCTCATGCACGGTCCAACCATCGACCTCGTCGCCAAACACCTCCTCACCAACTTCCTCATCACCGCCACCGGCCGCGAAATGACCGTCGCCGACGACGAAGAAATCCATTCCATCCTCGAATCGACCGCCAGCGATGGCCACCGCCTCAACGACCTCCTCTTCGCCACCCTCACCAGCCAAGCCTTTACCAACAAGTGATGAGACCTCTTCTTCTCCTCCTTCTCTCACCCTTAATCCTTACCGCTGCCGAACTCGAAACCAAGTTTCTGCAACCCGGCAATCTCCTCTTCGAAGCCACCTTCGACGACGGCGTCGCCCCCGCCAAACCCAACTGGATGCTCCGAAAATCCCATTGGATCATTGAAGACGGCGTCCTCCGCGGCACCAACGCCGGCGGCAACGGTCCCTTCATCCGCCTTCACTCGAAACAAAACGACGGCATCCTCCCCGAGGACTACATCCTCACCTTCTCCTTCAAGATTGGAGAAAACCCCAACGAAAAAAAATCCAACAAACACCACGAAACCGACAGCTCCGGTCACCGCTTCAGCTTCGGCCACTACGCCGCCAAGTTCCAATGGCGCCCGGACACCGGCATCGACTTCAACATAGGTCACGGCGACGCCATGGCAGACGATCGCTTCCACATCGAACGCCACAAATGGTATCACGTCACCGCCGAAATCCTCGGCGACAAAATCCTCGTCTCTTTCAAAGACGGCCCCAGCTACTTCTTGCAGCACGACCATTTCCGTGACAAACCCGCCGGTTGGGAGTTCTTCACCCACGTCTCCGAAACCGGATACCTCAACAACCTCCGCGTCTACGCCCTCACCGGAGAAGAACTCCACTCCTGGCCCAAAACTCTCGAAGGCCTCATCAACGAAAAACGCGCCTTCTTCTCCGCCGAAAACCCCGACTTCCAAATCACCAAGCAAGCAAAGAAATGAAGCTCTTCGCAAACGCCTGCCTCTTCCTCCTCCTCGCCGCCATCGGCCACGCTGACTTGGCAAAGAACTTCAAAAAAGAAAACCTCAAGACGCTTGTCGAAGGCCACGAATTCACCGAAGGCCCCATCCTCGACGCGGACGGAAACATCCTCTTCACCTCGCCGCGTCAAAACGCCATCATCCGCTACTCGATCAAAGACGGATCGAACTCCGTCTTCTATCAAGGAGAATACCCCGTCAGCGCCCTCTTCTTCCGGGATGGTAAACTCCTTGCTACCCAGGGCGACCTTGATCGAGTCATCGAGATCAAGTCACCCGAGGAATTTGTCCCCGTCGCCGAAACGTTCGACGATAAACCCTTCAATAAACCCAACGATCTCTGGGTGTCGCCGAGCGGCCATATCTATTTCACCGATCCCAACTACGGGCGCGGCCCTCTGCCGCAGGGAGGAGAATTCGCCTACTGGGTCACTCCCGAAGGCAAGGTCCACCGCATCGATGCCACCTTCAATCGACCCAACGGCATCGTCGGCAGCGAAGACGGCAAAACCCTCTTCATCACCGACGCCGGCGACAGCAAAACCTACCAGTTCACCCTCGACGAAAACGGCACCCCCGGACCCCAGACGCTCTTCACCGAAGTCGGCGGCGACGGCATGACCCTCGACAAACACGGCAACCTCTACATCACCGTCCCCAAACAAAAAGCCCTCGTCGTCGTCGCCCCGGACGGCAACGAAATCTCGCGCATCAGCGACTTCGGCTGCACCAACGCCACCTTCGGCCCCGAAGGCAAAATCCTTTACATCACCCGCACCCCCGGCCTCTGGTCCCTCAAAATCTACTAGCCCCCGCGCAGCCCCCCACATAAACGTCCCCATTATCACCAGGCCAAGCCGGTAGGGACGATCCTCCGTATCGTCCGCAACGACATACCAACACCATCCCGGCCGCCATCCCATCCCTTGAGCAGGGAAGCGCTCCCGCGCACCCTTCGTAGCTTCTAGAGTGAAGAACGATCGCCGCGCGAACACACCCACTCAGTCCTCCGCCACCAGAATCCGAATCTGATCCAGCCTGGGCGCATGAAAGGAAAATCGAACCGTCCGGCCGTCCTCACCAAATTCAATCGCATTCTCACTCTCTCGACTCCCTCCATCGGGTCCGCGATTACTTGATTCGCTGGGATAATCCGTGCGCGGTGCGCCAAGAATCCGGTCTGTCTCGTTCAAAAGATCCACATCGAAGATCAGACCCAACACCGGACTATCGAATCGAATTTCTCCCACGATCCGCGGACGTTCCCCGACACCCTTACCGTGCAACAGGTAAGTGGATACTCTGCGTCCCCTCGCCACTTCTGGCAGATCTTCATCAAGGGACACCACCCCCTCACCCGGCGTTAGATTCACCGGCGTCCCTCGACGAAGGACCAAGCCGCTGCGCTCCCGGAATACGATAGGTCGCCCTTCCGGCAAGGACAATTCATCGGCGTCCCGGGGAGCCTCTTCCAATACTTCCACCCCTTCGCTGATCCACTCAATGCCTCCCGACCACCTCGGCTTCGCCGCAAAAAGCGCTTGATCGAAATCCACCGGTTCAAGAACGCCACTCGCCATATTGACACGCACCGTCTCCCCTGGCTCGAGAAACAGAGGCTCACCCCCATCCTCCCGGCCCGTTCCCGCCGTAACAAGACCATCGTAAAGATGAACCGCCGTATCTCCTTTCAGATTCGCCGTCACCGCAAACCGTGTCCCGTAATCGACCACCGAGACTTCATTCGCATTCACTCGGAAGCCATAGGCCGAGGGATAGACCTCCGCCGACAGCCGGCCTGAAAGGAGGCGCAGCTCCATGCCATCCTCAATCGCGAAGTGCGCAGGTCCCACGACGCTCAATCGCACCCCGGATTCGAGATAAAGTTCCACCTCGCCCTTCGTCACTCGGTGTTCACCAATTGCAAGCTCCTCGCCGCCCTCCCACTCCCCGCCATTCTCCACTGCCGAAACAACTCTCCCAAAGGTCACATCCGGGAGCCCGGGAACCGATCTGAACTCATTCACCACCTCCATCGTTTCCTCATCGCCAGGCTCATCCTTGTTCTTCTTCCGTTTCAACCGGCGATCCGACTCTCCCTCGGAGGAATCGTCAGCAACGACAACCAAATCCGAATGATTCGAGGGTTCGGTCGTGACGCGAGACTCCGGCCTCAACTCAAGCTCCCGCTGCGGCACGTCATCGGCGCTCGCATCTTCATTGAATCCCGTTTCGGCAAAGGAAGACCCACCGCCTTCCGAAACCGGAGAAACGCTCGCCAACCACCAAGCGCCCAAGCCGATCAATACCGCCGCAACCGCGGCCAAGCTCGCCGCAGCCGGCCCAATCCAGCGTCGCGACGCCGCTTCCGGCAGCGGACCTCGACCAACCCTCGACCCATTTTTCTTGAGCCCAACAGGCCCAAGCATCCCCTGCTCCGCCGCATCACTAAGCGCGGCTTCAAGTTCAGACCGCATCAGAAATTCCCGGCGCGCCTCGGATGAACCCCGAAGCACATCACGAAGCTCAGTCGCGTCCGAAGACTCAAGCCCTTGCCGCCGGAACAGTTCCTCCGAAAGTTCTTCAATCCGTTGTCGTTCCTCTTCGTTCATGTAGAAATCGACTGTTGAAGTTCTCTGCCCGAATGACGTGCGATACACGCAAGCAGTTGCTCCTTGGTTTTCCTCAGCAGCTTGTGAATCGTGCGTCGGCTGCGATTCCATAGCGAGGCCGTCTCCACCACCGTGCGCCCCTCAACATAAAGACACCGCAGCAATGCCCGCTGACGATCGCTTAACTTCTCAAGACACTCGTCAAGATGCGCCCGCACCGACGCGAGTGGTTCCTCCACATCTTGGTATGTATCCGCCAGGGCATGAAGTTCTTCATCCTCCAGCGGCAAGGGCACACGCCTTTGAGACCGGCGCCACTCCAGCACGACGAATCGGGTGACTTGAAGCGCCCACGCCGCAAAATCCGTACCCTCTTCGAATTCGTCAAACTTCTGCCAAAGTCGCGCCCCGGTTTCCTGGAGAATGTCCTCCGCTGCAACCCGATCCTGCACCAAAGCAAAAATCAAACCAAAGATGCGCTTCTCGCTGGCAATAAACAGCCTGGTAAAAGCTTCGCCGCGGTCAATGGATTCCAAGTCTCGCATTCCATACGGGTAATGACTCTTTCCCCCGCCTGGTGGGAACTACAATCGTAAAAAAATGCCACCTGCCACATCCCGGCCACCGAACCCTTCACCCCAAAAACCTTTTTTCAATTTTGTGGTTCCCACTTAGTCCCATCGAAGGCCATTACCCCCAAAGAACCGCATGCCAAACATGAAATCACTGGTCCTCATTGCCCCGCTCATCAGCCTTCTTCTCGTCCCCGGCCCCGCTCTCGCAAAAGAAAGACACGCCCCGCGCGTCCCGCCCTCGCAGGAGTTCCGCCTGACCGCCGATCAGGTCGCCAACGGGGCCGCCGCCATCGACCGCCTCGTCGCCGAAGGGCTCGCCGCCGATCAACTTCAACCCAATGCACCCGCCAATGACTCCATCTTCGTGCGCCGTATCTACCTCGACATCGCCGGCCGCATCCCCTCCGCCGAAGAAGCTGCCGCCTTTCTCGAAAACGACGACCCCGATAAACGCGCCAAACTCATCGACGAACTCCTCCTCTCGCCCGCCTATCGCTCCCACACTTTCAACTGGCTCGCCGATATGCTGCGCCACATGGATGGCGGAAGAACCGGCTACTATACCTATGATCGATGGCTCAAAGATCAGGTCGCCTTGAATCGGCCTTGGAACGAGTTCGTCTCCGACCTTCTCACCGCCGAAGGTAGCCTCGCTTCCAGCCCCGCTACGGGATTCCTCATGCGTGATCGAGGCATGCCCCTCGACGGTCTCTCCAATACCCTCACAGTTTTCCTCGGCGCAAACGTGTCCTGCGCGCAATGCCACGATCATCCGTTCGCAGACTGGACCCAGAAAGAGTTCTACGAGATGGCGGCTTTCTTCGGCGCCACAGAAGTCAGCGATGCCGATCCTCGCAAAGTGGGCAAGCGACTCGAGACGGAAGAGTTTTCCAAGCGTATGATCGCGAACGTCGTCGCACCCAACGTCGCCCATATCGAAACCCTCGACGACCAGGGACTCACCTACCCGGAGGACTACGCCTACGGCAATGCCCGGCCCGGAGCCGAGGTGCGCCCCGAACTGGTGATCTGGCATAAAGACGATCTGCGAAGCGATGCCTACAAGATTGACAACAAAACCCCCGAAACACTTCGCGGACAGTTCGCGCAGTGGATGACCCATTCCGAAAACCCCCGCTTCGCGCTTACGGTCGCAAACCGCCTCTGGCAACGAGCCTTCGGTATCGCCGTCAAGGAACCCATCGACGATCTCGACGATCTCTCCGCCGCTTCCAATCCCAACCTTCTCGCCTTCCTCGGAAAAATAATGGTCAGCGCCCAGTTCGATCTGCGCGAGTTTCAACGCGTGATGTTCAACACCGCCGCCTACCAGGCCGAGGCCAACCCCGCGCCCCACGGGAGCGAAATCGGGTCCTACCGCTTTCCCGGCCCCATCCTCCGTCGCATGACCGCCGAGCAGGCATGGGACTCAACGATCGTCCTCGTCGAAGGCACCGCGGCCGATGATTACATGAGCGACCGGTCTGCGGCCGTTACTCGTTTCCGGTTGCCCGGCGATGACCTCAGCGACGACAACATTCTCGAAGCCATGGAGGCCCTCAAATCAAACGGAACACTCAGTATGGATTATCGCTTGGACGCAGCAGACTTTCTCGACGGCAAGACACCGTCCTCCATGAGTGGTCAGATGCTGGCCCGCGCTTCCGAGTTGACCCAGCCCGCCGCCGAGGCGCACTTCCTGCGCACGTTCGGACAGTCCGCCCGCGAACTCGCCGACGATGGCAGCCGCGAAGGCAGTATTCCCCAACTCCTCATGCTCATGAATGGCAAGGTCCAAGACCTCCTCGGCTCGCGAAGTTCCAGGGTCCTGAGCGATGCGGACTCCCAGGGCGACCGCGCTTCCCAAATCGAGACTCTCTACCTCCACTTCTTCAGCCGCAAGCCGACCGACGCCGAACAGGCCCGTCTTCAGGAAGCCATGGACACCGGAACCGGCACGCGCGACCTCGCATGGGTCCTCTTCAACACCCCCGAATTCCTCTTCGTTCAATAGCCAACGTCAACGAACCCTCTCAAAAAAGAAAGGATCAACGACCAAAGCCATCCATGAAAATAGACAACTCCTTCTCCCGGCGCCGCTTCGTCGAACGCTGCGCCCAGTCCGCGTTCGGCCTCGCCGTTTTGCCCGGGCTCGCCGGGCGCGCCACAGCCGATGACACCCAGATCGGCTTCGGCAAGGCCAAGCGGATCATCTTCATCAACATCGGCGGCGGCATGAGCCACATCGATACCTTCGATCCCAAGGACGGCGATACCAAGGGCCCTGGCTCAGCCATCAAAACCGCGGCCGACTTCCAGGTCACCGAATACCTGCCCGAGATCGCCAAGGTCGCCGATCGCCTAACCGTCATCCGCTCCATGACCGCCAAGATCGGTGTGCATCGGCCCGCCTCCTATTTCATGCGCACGGCCTTCGCCGAACGCAACACCGTCAAGCACCCGAACCTCGGCGCCTGGGCCGAACACTACCTTGGCCCCAGCCACGATACCCTCCCGTCTTCCGCCTGCATCAATCAAGGCCCTCGCCACGGGAACGGTTTCTTCCCGCCTTCCTACAGCCCGATCCCCATCCACGATCCCGAGCGCGGCGTGCAGAACATTGACGTTCAGGGCGGCACCGAAGCTCTCAAAAACCGCCTAGCCCTCTCTCAGGATCTTAGCACCGACTTCATGAGTCGCTTCCCGGATGCCAATACCAAAGCCTACCAGGAATTCTACGATGCGACCATGCGGCTCCTCAGGAGCAAAGACCTCGAAGCCTTCGACCTAAGCAAGGAATCAAAACAAACGCGCGAACGCTATGGCGAAGGCAAGTTCGGTCAGGGCTGCCTTCTCGCCCGGCGACTCGTCGAGGCCGGTATCCGATACGTCGAAGTCACCGACAATGGATGGGACATGCACACCAATCTCGAGGCCGAGATGGAGGAAAAAGCGCCGCCCATGGACAAAGCCTATGCCGCCCTCATCCAGGATCTCGAGTCTCGGGGGCTGCTCGACAGCACTCTCGTCGCGCTCACCACGGAGTTTGGACGCAAACCCGAATACAGCGGCAATGGACGAAACCACTACCCGATCTGTTTCACCACCGTCCTCGCCGGGGGCGGAGTAAAACGAGGCTACGTCCATGGCAGCAGTGGTTCAAAGGGCGACCGCCCCAGCAAACCCGTCACCGTCCCCGATTTCCATGCCACCATCGGCTGGGCCGCCGGCCTCCCCCTCAAAGACCCCGCCTACTCTCCATAGGGCCGCCCCTTCTACATCGGCGGTGAAAGGGCCACCCCGGTAACCGACGTCTTCGCCTGAGAAAACGCTTCGCCCATCCCTCAATCAGCACGAACCATGCGCCTCACCCTGCTCTTTC
>JBCDBW010000120.1:0-13039 GCA_039182965.1 Verrucomicrobiota bacterium | reverse complement strand
TACCCTTCGCCTCCCCCCAGACCCATGGCACCTTGTCGTCCACCCTTTTGCCCTCTTCATCCATCCATGAAAAAAATCCTCTTAGTCTGCGCCATCTGCCTACAAGCAATCTTCGGCGTTACGCCTCTCGTCGCGGCGAAGCCGCCTCTGGAGGCAACGTCACGTTGCAACGTAGTTTTCATTCTCGCCGACGACCTCGGCGTGAACGACCTCACCGTCGAAGGCTCCACCTTCCACGAAACCCCCAATATCGATCGCATCGCCAACGAAGGGGTCCGCTTCACCCGCGGCTACGCCACCTGCCAAGTCTGCAGCCCCTCACGCGCCAGCATCGTCTCCGGCAAATACCCCACACGCTTCTACATCACCAATTTCATCAACCCCGAAGGAAAGCTCCAACCCGATAAATGGAGTCGCAACACGTCCCACCTCCCCGCCGAACACGCCCTCCAACTCCCCCACGAAGAAATCACCATCGCCGAAGCCCTCAAAGAGGCCGGCTACAAGACCTTCTTCGCCGGTAAATGGCACCTCGGTAGCGAGGGCTTCTACCCCGAAGACCAAGGCTTCGATATCAACAAGGGCGGCCACGAACGAGGTTCCCCTCCCGGAGGCTTCTTCGCGCCCTACAACAACCCCAGACTCGAAAGCGGCCCCGACGGCGAATCCCTCCCCATCCGCCTCGGCGAAGAAACCGCGAAGTTCATCGACGCCTCCAGAGACGAACCCTTCTTCGCCATGCTCAGCTTCTACTCGGTCCACAGCCCCGACCAAACCACCCCCGAACTCTACGAAAAATACCGCGCCAAAGCCCTTGAACTCCCCAATCCGAAAGAACGGTTCCTCAACGACGTCCGCATCCCCGTCCGCCAAGTCCAGGACAACCCCATCTACGCCGGGATGATGGAATCCATGGATGACGCCGTCGGGATCGTCCTCGACAAACTCGACGAACTCGACCTCGCCGAAAACACCGTCGTCATCTTCACCTCGGACAACGGCGGCGTCTCAGCCGGCGACGCCTTCTCCACCTCGAACCTCCCCCTCCGCGGCGGCAAAGGGATCGAATACGAAGGCGGCATCCGCGAACCCTATTACATCCGCTGGCCCGCCGGCGCCAAACCCGCAGTGAACGACACGCCCGTCACCGGCACCGACTTCTACCCCACCATCCTCGAAGCCTGTGGCCTCGACCTCCGCCCCGAGCAACACGTCGACGGCGTGAGTCTCATCCCCCTCCTCAAAGGCGAAGCATCCCTCCCCGATCGCCCGCTCTTCTGGCACTACCCCCACTACTCAAACCAAGGCGGCGAACCAGTCAGTATGATCATCGAAGGCGATTGGAAACTCATCGAAGACCTCGAAGACGGGTCCTTCCGCCTGTTCAACGTAACCAACGACGTCGGCGAACAAAATGACCTCGCCATCGCCCAACCGGAACGCGTCAAATCCATGAGCAAGAAACTCGCTGCCTGGAAAAAAGACGTCGACGCCCGGCCGCTCACCACCAATCCCAAATTCGACGCCGCTGCCTTCGATGAAGAGCAAGCGTTTAACCACGGCGAACGAAAACAAAAACTCGAGGCCTTCCACCACTCCCTCGTCCACCCCGCTAAGGACCCCGCCCCCGACAAACCCGTCACCTACCAATCCAACGCCTTCAAACAACCCAAATGACTCCCCGCATCCTCCTCTTCTTCTGCCTGATCAGCACTCAACCAACGCAGGGCGCCGATTCAACCCCAGGCTCCGATCGGCCCGCCAACCGATCAACCGATCAACCGACTAACCAATCAACGGCGCCAAAGGCGCCAAACATCCTCTTCTTCTTCGCCGACGACTGGGGCCGCTACGCCTCCATCTACGCCGATCCCAAGAATCCGTCCCTCAACGACCTAATCTCCACGCCCCACATCGATCGCATCGGCCGCGAAGGGGTGGTCTTCGACAACGCCTTCGTCCCCGTCGCCTCCTGCGGCCCTTGCCGCGCGTCCCTCGCCACCGGCCGATATTTCTGGAACTGTGGCGCCGGCGCCTTCCTCAAAGGCAAACCCTCAAGCTGGAAAGACGTCGAAAACCCCCTGAAAACCCTGCCCAAGTTCGGCGATCTCCTCCGCCAGAACGGATACTTCGCCAAGCGCTCCCAAAAAACATTCCTCTTCGATCCAAGCAAGATCACCGAGGCGGAAAAAAAGTTCGGACCAGTCAGCTACGAACGCTACGGCCTCTACGTCGGCACCGCCGCCGACAAAACAGAACGCCAAAATCGACACAACGAAATCGTCGAAAACTCCCGTCGCGAGATTCAAAAACTTCTCGCCGGCACGCCCGAAGACCACCCCTTCTTCTTCGTCTACGGCAGCATCAATGTCCACCGACCCTACACGCCCGACTCCGGAAAAGAACTCTGGGGAATCGAACCGGATACTCTCCAAGGACTCATTCCAAAATTCCTCCCCGATGTCCCCGACGTGCGCCGCGATTTCTCCGACTACCTCGGCGAAGTCCTCGCGCTCGATCTCAAACTCGGCGCCATGCTCGAGGAACTCGAGAAAGCCGGCGTCCTCGACAACACCCTCGTGATCCTCTCGGGTGATCACGGAGTTCCCGGCATCCCGCGAGGAAAAACCAATTGCTACGACCTCGCCACCCGCGTCCCCATGCTCGTGCGCCACCCGCCCACCATCCCCGCGGGACGCCGCGTCAACGATTTCGTCTCCGTCATGGACGTCGGTCCCACCCTCCTCGAAGTCGCCGGCCTCGAAGTTCCCGAAACAATGGACGGCCGCAGCTTTCACCCCCAACTCACCAGCAAGAAAAACGGCTGGATCGATGAAGAACGCGACTACGTCGTCCTCGGCCGCGAACGCCATGTCCCCGAAGCCCGAACAGACAACCTCCCCTACCCCATGCGCGCCATCCGAACAAAGGACTACCTCTACATCCGTAACTTCAAACCCGACCGCTGGCCCATGGGAAACCCATACACCGCAGCAAACATCACCAATCCCGATGAACTCTACGCCATGGGCATCGAAACCCGGCCCGCCTACCCGGACCTCGATGGCTCCCTAACAAAAGCATACATGATGTCGCAACGCGATCAGCCCGGCACCGATGCCGAACGCTTCGCCCTCACCATGAACCACCGTCCCTCCGAAGAACTCTATCACATCAAAAAAGACCCCGATCACCTCGAAAACCTCGCCGACGATCCCGAACTCGCACCCGTGCTCGAAAAATTCCGCTCGCAGGTGGACAAAATCATGCAGGATACCGATGATCCCCGCCTGAACGACGCCTTCGACCGAGCCCCGTGGATCGATCCGGAAAATAAGGAGTCATAATCATGAAAAAACACATCCTCTCCCTACTCGTCCTCGCTGCGTGCATCCCCCCGTTCGCTTCAGCGGAAAGCACTCGTCCCAACGTTCTGGTCTTCCTCGTCGACGACATGGGCATCATGGACACCTCCGTCCCCTTCCTCACCAACAAGAACGGCAAACCCAAAACCTACCCCCTCAACAAGTTCTTCCGCACCCCCAACATGGAACGCCTCGCGGCGCAAGGCACCCGCCTCAACCAATTCTACGCCATGAGCGTCTGCTCACCCACCCGCGTCAGCATCATGACCGGCCAAACCTCCGCCCGCCACCACACCACCCAGTTCATCAAACCCGAATCCAACAACGCCGGCGACCACGGCGCCCAAGAATGGCAGTGGGTCGGGATCACCGAGGAATCCGTGACCCTCCCCGCCGTCCTCGGCGAAGCCGGTTACCAAACCATTCACGCCGGTAAAGCCCACTTCGGCCCCGTCGGCTCCTTCGGCGAAGACCCGTCCAATTGGGGCTTCGATGTCAATATCGCCGGCTGCGCCTTCGGTGCCCCGGGCAGCTACTACGGCACCGAAGACTTCGGCCACGCCCTCGAAAAACGCCGCATCCGCGCCGTCCCCGGTCTCGAGAAATATCACGGCCAGGACATCCACCTCACCGAAGCCCTCACCCTCGAACTCAACGACGCCCTCACCAAGGCCGTGCAGAACGACAAACCCTTCTTCGCCTACATGTCACACTACGCCGTCCACTCCCCCTTCCAGGTCGACACTCGCTTCGAAAAAAATTACGCCGACCAGGACCTCCAAAAAAATCTCCTCGCCTTCGCCACCATGATCGAAGGCATGGACAAATCCCTCGGCGATATCCTCGACCACCTCGACTCGCTTGGCGTCGCCGAAAATACCCTCGTCTTCTTCCTTGGCGACAACGGAACCGACGCCCCCATCGGCGGCGTCCACGAAGTCGCCTGCGCCGAACCCCTCCGCGGCAAAAAAGGGACCCACTACGAAGGCGGCATGCGCGTCCCCTTCATCGCCGCCTGGGCCAAACCCGCCGCTGATAACCCGCTCCAACAATACATCCCCGTCGCCGAAGACGCCCTCTCCCCTCAAGTCGCCACGGTCTGCGATCTCTTCCCCACCATCCTCGCCGCCACCAACACGGATTCCCCAACCATCCAGATCGACGGCACCGATCTCCTCCCCGTCCTCGCCGATCCCTCAAATCCTCCCGCCGAACGCGAGTTCCTCATGCACTTCCCCCACAGCCACCGCAGTTCCTACTTCACCGCGTTCCGCCAGGGCGATTGGAAGCTCATCCACCACTACCGCCTCCAGGAAAAAGACCCTTGGGATCAAAACGAACTCTTCAACCTCGCCGAAGACCCCTTCGAAGAAAATAACCTCGCCGATTCCCACCCGGAAAAACTGCGTGAAATCTCCCGGGCGATGAACAACTATTTAGAGGACGCCGGTGCCCAATTCCCGCTCGCCGACGATGGAAAAACGCTTCTCAAACCCCAATAGCCGCCCTCTCAACGAGGCCCGCTTTTCAAAAACGATTTCTTTCCCGTGGATCGTTGCTTGCCTCGCCCTCGCCCCATTCGCACGGGCTGAGGTCGATTTCGCGCGCGATATCCAACCCATTCTCAATGCCCGCTGCACCGAATGCCACGGCGGGGTCAAAGCGGCGGGCGACGTGTCATTCGTCTACCAAGACCGCGTCATCAATTACGAAAGCGACTCCGGCTATCCTGTCGTCAAACCGGGCAATCTGAAGGAATCAGAACTCATCTACCGCATCACCACAGATGATGAAGACGATTCCATGCCGCCCCCAGACGACCACGAGCCGCTCTCGAAGAAGGAGGTCGATCTCATAAAGCAGTGGGTCGAAGAAGGCGCAAAATGGAGCAACCACTGGGCCTTCGTCCCGCCGGCAAGATCACCCGTCCCAACATCATCGTTCGACAACATCGCGAAAAATAATATCGATCGCTTCCTCTTCCACCGCCTCGAAGCCGAAGGCCTCAAACCCGGCCCCACCGAAAATCCCGGCCGCCTCCTCCGTCGCCTCAGCCTCGGCCTCACCGGACTCCCCCCCAACCTCGATGAACTGAACCGCTTCGAATCCGCCCACGCCAAAAACCCGGACAACGCCGTCAAAATTGCCGTCGATGATCTCCTCTCGCGCCCCGCCTTCGGCGAACGGTGGGCCGCCATGTGGCTCGACCTCGTCCGCTACGCAGATTCGGGAGGCCTCGGTCAGGACCAAAAACGCACCATCTGGGCCTACCGCGATTGGGTGGTCGATGCCTTCAACCAGAACCTCCCGTTCGATCAGTTCACCATCAAACAACTCGCCGGCGATCTCCTCCCCAACCCATCCATCAACGACCTCGTCGCCACCGCCTGCCAGCGCAATACCCAGACAAACAACGAAGGCGGAACGGACGACGAAACCTTCCGCGTCGAAGCCGTGCTCGATCGCGTCAATACCACCTGGCAAACCTGGGGCTCCATCACCTTTAGTTGCGTCCAATGCCACGACCATCCCTATGACCCCATCCGGCATGCCGAATACTACCAGTTCATGGATTTCTTTAATAATTCCGCGGACTCCGATCTGCCAAAGGATGAACCCCTCTTGAAGGTTCCCAAAGACCCTAACATTTATTCCGACGCTGCCGCCTTGCGACAGGAGGTTCTGCAACTCAAAAAGGAACTGTGGAAAGAAGGGACGAAACTTCGCGACGACGTCTCTTGGACCGCCCTGAATGATCTTGAGGTCACCTCCAACAACAGCTCCCGCTACGCCGTCGACAACAAGGCTGCCCATGCCGAGTTTCACACCGTCGGTACCGTCGAAACCAAAACCCACACGCTCATCGACGCACCCCATACCAATTTCGGCGATACCCCGGTCACCGCCCTACGCCTGACGGTCCTGCCGCTCCGTCCAAAAACGTCAATCCATAGCCCGGAATGGGGGTTCGTCCTCGCCAAATCGGAAGCATGGATCGTCTCCGCCGACGGAAAGAAAAATCCTGTTAAGTTCCGCTGGAGCGTGCCGGACGTTCCCTGGATGCCCACCGCACCCACCGGCAATATCGGACCCGATGGCGCCGATTGGGGCGCGGACTCCCGCATCCATCACGCCCGCCGGCTGGTCCTCGTCCCAGAAAACCCCATTCTCATCCCAAAAGGCGGCAGCCTAGCACTGCGCTTCCATTGCAACAAAACCGGCCACGGCAGTCACCCCATGGCCATCCAACGCGGTCACTTGGCGAGCACCTCCGATCCCCGCTGGTCCAAACTCGGCAAAGGTCACTGTCAAGCCGGCGCACTCAAAGAGAGACTCTTCCTGGCCGAAAATCGACTCGCTAGGATTCCCGGGACAACCGTCCCCATCATGCAGCCGCGCCCCACTCAAGTCGCCCGCCCCACCCACATCTTCACTCGAGGCAATTCCCTCGAAAAAGCAGATCGCGTTTCCGCGGGCCTTCCGGCATCCCTCCTTGAGGTCGCACCGGTAAACAGCGCAAAAAAAACGCACGATCGCCTCGATATGGCCCAATGGTGGGTCTCCGACTCCCATCCCCTCACCGCCCGCGTCTTCGTCAACCGCCTCTGGGAACAGCTGTTTGGCGTCGGTCTCGTTCCCACCCTCGAAGACTTTGGGTCCTCCGGTGAAAAGCCCACCCACAAAGAGCTACTCGACTACCTCGCCGTCCGTTTCCAAAAAGATCATCACTGGAACATCAAAGCCATCCTTCGCGAAATGGTGCTCAGCCACGCCTACCAACAATCCGCACGCATGACACCCGCCCTTGTCGAACACGACCCCGATAACCGCCTCCTCGCACGCGGCCCCCGCATCAGACTGCCCGCCGAAACGATCCGTGACCAGGCACTCGCCACCAGCGGCCTCCTCTCAACCAAGATCGGTGGCCCCCCCGTCCATCCCCCCCTCCCGGAGGGTGTCTGGCGCCCCTTCGAAAAGGGCGATAAATGGGAAACCCCGGCCCCGAACGAGGAAGACCGATACCGCCGCTCCATCTACACCTACACCAAACGAAGTATCCCCTATCCCTCCTTCGCAATGTTCGATGCCCCCTCACGTGAATTCTGCAATCCCCGTCGCCTCACCTCAAACACGCCGCTCCAAGCCCTCGCCATTCTCAACGACCCAGCCTTCGTTGAATGCGCGGAAGCCTTCGGAAAACGAATCAATACGGAACTTTCAGGTCCCATCGAAGAAAAACTAAATGATGCCCATCGCCTCGTCACCGGGCGCCCCGCCAATGCCGAACGCCTCACCGAACTCGTAAATCTCTATCACAACACCGCCTCCCAATACGGAGAACCAATGCCGGAAGCCGGCCCGTCTTACGAAGCTTGGACCGTGATTGCCCAAGTCCTCATGAACCTCGATGAAACGCTCACCTACTGATCGAGACAACGCCATGAATATCGAAACGCTACTTCAAGAGACCGCACAGCAGACCCTTCAGCGAAATACCCGGCGCCAGTTTCTGACCCATTGCACCACCGGCCTCGGCGCGCTCTTTCTCGCCGCGCAATCCCAAGCCGCCAAAGCAGGACACGGCGCGCCCAAACACGATCCCGCCAATCCCCTCAGCGCCCTCAACCCACACTACCCCGGCACCGCCAAACGCGTAATCTACCTCCACATGATCGGCGCACCCAGCCAGCTGGAACTCTTCGACTACAAACCCGACCTCAAACGCCTCGATGGCCAAGCCTGCCCCCAATCGTTCCTCGAAGGAAAAAACTTCGCCTTCATCCAGGGAACACCAAATATGCTCGGCCCTCAGTTCCCCTTCCAACAACACGGCGACTCCGGCGCCTGGGTCTCGGATCGCCTCCCCAAGTTCGCGAAGGTCGTCGATAATGTCTCGTTCATCAAAACCCTCCAAACCGATCAGTTCAATCACGGGCCCGCCCAGCTCCGCGTCCACAGCGGCCAGGCCAGAATCGGATACCCCTCCGTCGGGTCATGGGTCACCTGGGGCCTCGGCACCGAAAATACCGATCTTCCCGGATTCGTCGTCCTCCTCTCCGGCGGACGCCTCCCCCGCGTCGGAAAAGCCCTCTGGGGCTCCGGCTTCCTGCCCTCCGTCTACCAAGGCGTCCAATGCCGCTCCGATGGCGACCCCGTCCTCAATGTCTCCAACCCCGACAACATCCCACGCGACATCCGCCGCGCCGCCCTCGATACTCTCAAAAACCTAAACCAACAAACCTACTCCGAGTTCGGCGACCCCGAAACCCTCACCCGCATCGCCCAATACGAAATGGCGTTCCGCATGCAAATGGCCGTCCCCGACGCCATGGACATCGCGAAGGAACCCAAACACATCCACAACCTCTACGGCACCCAGCCCGGTAAAGAAAGCTTCGCCAATAATTGCCTCCTCGCCCGCCGCCTCATCGAACGCGGCGTCCGGTTCGTCCAACTCTTCGATTGGGGATGGGACTCACACGGCGCCGCCCAGTCCGAAGCCCTCAACGGAGGCTTCCAAAACAAATGCCGCGAGATCGATCAACCCATGGCCGCATTGCTCGCCGATCTCAAACAAAGAGGACTCCTCGAAGATACCCTCGTCGTCTGGAGCGGCGAGTTCGGCCGCACCCCGATGCGCGAAAATCGCGGCGGTCGAGAAATGAAACTCGTCGGCCGCGACCATAACCCGGGCGCCTTTACCGCATGGATGGCTGGCGGAGGCATCAAACCCGGCCTATCCTACGGCGAAACAGATGAGGTCGGCTACGGAGCCGCTGCCAACCCCGTCCCGCTCGAAGATTTCCACGCCACCATCCTCCATACCCTCGGATTCCATCACGAAAAACTGAACTTCCCCTTCCAAGGACTCAACCAACGCCTCACCGGCGTTAAAGCTGCACGTGTGATCAACGATCTCGTCGGCTGATCAACGAAACCACCAACCACGCCGACACACATGAAAAAACAATTAGCACCCCTCATCGCCGCTTTACTCTGCCTTCCCCTCATAACCCTCGCCGCCGACACCGCCATCTTTAACGGCAAAAACCTCGACGGCTGGCATGCCGATCCCGAGGACACCGCCAAGGATTGGTCCGTGAAAGATGGGATGATCGTCGGGGACAATCCCGGTAAAAATAATTCCGTCCTCTGGACCGATACCGATCACGCCGACTTCGAGCTCACCCTCGAATACCAAACCGATTCCGAAGACTACGATTCCGGCGTCTTCGTCCGTGGCAAAACACATCAGGTCCAGATCGGCGTCTCCCGGTCCCTGAAGCGCGATCTCACCGGTTGCATCTACGCACCCAAAGACGATCGCGGCAAATACCCCGCCGAGACCGATAAAGTCGAGTCCGTCCATAAACTCGGCGAATGGAACAAACTCCGCATCGTCGCCACAGGAAAACGCATTCAAACCTTCCTCAACGATGAATCCTTCGTCGACTACGAAGCCGTCGTCATCCCCGATTCGGGCAAAATCGGTCTCCAACTCCACGCGGGCGTTCACCAAACCATGCGCTTCCGCAATCTCGTTTACAAACCCCTCAACAACTAATTCCCATCCAAACATGAAACCGTTCTCCTTGATCCTGCTGTCACTCGCCCTCGCAAGCCCGTCCCTCGCAGACCAACCCAAAATCGCGGTGATGGAAACCGCCCTCGGGCTCGCCGCAGATGTCGATAGCTTCGCCGCCGCCAAAGAAGCCGGTTACAACGCCATCCAAATGCACTCCGGTAAACCCGAAGGCATGAAACGCGGCGCCGTCAATCCCGCCGCCAGCCTCGCGATCGGTGACGAGCCCGCCGTTCTCGAATCCTGGAAAAAGGCCTCGCAAGAACACGGTGTCGAGATCGTCTCCCTCTGCGCCGGCAGCCTGAACGCCTGCGAAATCTGGGATACCGATCGCGAAGCCGCGATGCGCATCGCCAAACAAACGATCGACGGATGCCACGCGCTCGGCATCAATGTCATGCTCTTCCCCTTCTTCGGCCCCTCCAACTTTCAGGAAAGCGACGAAGCCCTCGAGGGCGTCGCCGATTTCATGAAGGAGCTCCTCCCATACGCGGAAGAAAAAGAGGTCGTCATCGGCATCGAAGCCCCCGTCACCACCGTCCGCGTCATGGAGCTCATCGAAAAACTCGGCTACCCGGATCACCTCAAAGTCTACTACGACACCGGCAACCTTTTCGAAAAAGAAGATATCTACGAAACCATCGCCAAATACGGCAAAGACCACTTCTGCGAAGTCCACATCAAAGCCGCCAACAGCGGCGTCGCCGGGGAAGGCGATATCGACCTGCAAAAACTCGCCGACGCCCTCGACGCCGCCGAATACGATGAATGGCTCGTCTACGAAGCCAACCGCCACGGCAAAGACCCCGTCGCCAACCTCAAATCCATCCAAACCCTCACCTCCCTCCGGGAAAAAAACTAGCCCCTCCATTCAGCGCGCCTAATCCCGACGACAGATTGTAGGGCAGGCGCCCCGCCTGCCTTGCCTCCTCACAAACAACCAAAACCAATCATGAAACACTTCGCCTGCCTCTCAGCCATTCTCACCCTCACGCTCCTCTCCCCGGCCACTCCCGCCAATGAAATCGCGGAAAGCCAACAAAAGTGGGTCGCCAATTACGAGAAACAAGAAAACCTCATGGCTCCCGAGGACATGCTCCTCAACACCGAACCCGAACCCAACCTCACCGACGGTTTCACATCACTCTACAACGGCAAAAACCTCGACGGCTGGACCCCACGCGGCGGCACCTGCGAATTCAAGGCAACGGGCGATACCATCGTCGGCACCTGTGTCCCAAAATCATCCAGCACTTACCTCTGCACCGATAAAGACGATTTCGCCGACTTCATCTTCACCGCCGAACTCAAATGGGAAGTCGACGGCAACACCGGCATCATGTTCCGCGCCCGCTCCAAAAAAGAAAAAGGAAAAGAGGTCGTCTACGGCCCACAGGCCGAAATGGAAGCCCTCTCCAAAGAACGCTACTGGTCCGGCGGCGTCTACGGCCAAAGCTGCGGCGGCTGGTGGTATCCCCTCTGGCTCGACGCCCACGAAGAAGTCCGCAACGCCCGCAAAGTCGGCGACTGGAACCGCATCACCATCCAGGCCAAAGGCGATACCGTTCACACCTGGTTCAACGGCATCCCCGCCGCCAAATGGAAAACCGACGAATACCTCAAAGGCTTCTTCGGCCTCCAAATCCATTCCGGCAAAGAAGGCACGATTCTCTTTCGCAATCTCAAAGTAAAAGAACTCAAATGACTCGAAGCGCCATGAAACCCGTCTTAGTCTTCCTCTCGGCCCTCGTCACCGCGCCGCTCAATGCGGAAGACGGCAAAACCCCGACGCCCATCAACGCCCCCTGGTCCGAGAAACAAATCGAAACCCTCCGCCCCGCCGCCATCACCCCGCCCGGCTTTACTACCGCCAAAAAACCCGGAGCTCCGCCATCCGACGCGATCGTCTTCTTCGACGGCAGCGACCTCTCCAGTTGGAAACACGACGGCGGAAAAAAAGGCCTCGATCCGAAGGACGACTCCGCCAAATGGCTCGTCAAAAACGGCTTCATGGAAGTCGTCCCCGGAACCGGCGGGATCAAAACGATCAAAGAAATCGAAGGCGACTGCCAATGGCACGTCGAATGGCAAACGCCCGCCGAGGTGAAGGGCAAAAGCCAGGGCCGCGGAAACAGCGGCGTCTTCATCGGTGGCTATCCCGAAGTTCAAATCCTCGACTCCTACCAAAACGACACCTACCCCCATGGCCAGGCGTCCGCCCTCTACAAAAAACGCGTCCCCCTCGTGAACGCCTCACGCCGGCCCGGTGAATGGCAAACCTACGACATCATCTGCATTCGCGAGAAAAAGGACAAAGACGGCAAGATCATCGAACACGGCTCGATCACGGTCCTCCACAACGGTGTCGTCACCCAGTTCGCCGTGGCCGAAGGCGGCATCTCTCCCTCCGGAGGCCTCCGTCTCCAGGACCACAACAATCCCCTCCGCTTCCGCAATATCTGGGCTCGTAAACTAAACGCCCCCCCCGTCCCCGCTCCCCCCGCCGCCGAACAGAAAAAATAGCCCCGCGCAGACCACCAATAACCTCTTTCGCAACGGGCAAAGCAAGCCCACACAAGAATCTCACCGGAAAGCCGAAAGTCGCCGCCACTTGAAACATCGAAATTCCCATAGCACATAGAAACCAATGAACCCCTTCTTCACCAGAACCTGCACGGCACCCCTCCTGGCCCTCGCCACCGCCTTCATCACTGCGATCTCGTCCACAAAAGCCGAAAACGATCGCCCCAATCTCATCTTCGTCCTCTCCGACGACATCGCTCAAGGCGACCTGGGCGTCTACGGCCAGGAACTCATCCGAACCCCCAACCTCGACCGCCTCTCCAACGAAGGCACACGCTACCTCTCCGCCTACACCGGCACGAGCGTCTGCGCCCCCGCGCGAACCTCCTTCTTCACCGGCCTCCACATGGGGAATTCCCCCACCCGAGCCAATCGCGAACTCCAACCCGAAGGCCAACTCCCTCTCCCCCCCAACACGGTCACCATCGCCAAAATTCTCAAGGATGCCGGCTACCACACCGCCACCATGGGCAAATGGGGCATGGGCATGTTCGACACTTCAGGCAGC
>JBCDBW010000119.1:0-13484 GCA_039182965.1 Verrucomicrobiota bacterium | reverse complement strand
CCCATACTTCTCCTGATCCCCTTCGCCTCGCTCGCCCTCATCGCCGCCGCCGCACCCGGCAACCGCCCCCAATACACCGCCGCCGCCGCCGCTGCCATCATCGCCCTCTCTCCCACGCTCGGCCTTGTTCCGTTCGCCTTTCAAGCCATCTCAACGGTGGCCGATCGCTATTGCTACTTGGCAATGGTCGGGGTGGCTCTGGCCGTAGCATTGCTTATTCGAAATACCCAATCAAGTTGGCCGCCCTTCCTTGCCCTCGCAATCGCCGGCCTCTTCGCCGCGATCTCATCCCAGCAAGTGACCCGCTGGAATTCTTCCGTCTCCCTCTTTGACCACACCCTGACTGTCAACCCACAAAGCGTGATCGCCGCATACAATCTCGGTATCGCGAAGTCCAACAACGAAGCTCCCAAGGAAGCAATCACGCACTACAAAAATGCGATCGCAATCAACCCAAACTTCCAACCCGCATACAACAACCTCGGCTATCTCCTCTTGATGCAAAATCAGCCCGCGAATGCCCTCGATCCCCTCAAAATCGCCGTCTCTCTCGATCCCGACGACCCCGTCGCTCGCTCAAACCTCGGGATCGCTCATGATCACCTCAAACAGTTCCCAGAGGCCATCACTCAACACAAAGAGGCACTTCGCCTCTCACCCCGGGAACCCAACAATCTCATCCAACTCGGCTACTCCCTCGCCAATCATGGGAAACTGGAGGAAGCCGTCGATGCCTTCTCAAACGCCCATCAACTGAATCCCTCCAACCGCCTTCACCTCGAAGGCCTCGAAAAGATCGCCAACCAAACCAAGGACGCCAAAGCCGCCCAATCAGCACGCCAAGCCCTCGAGGATATCACCCAGAACTAAGGCGCGCTTCCCAATGCTTTCTGCCAGGGCACTGCCCCCCCACGTTGAATGTGCCGACGCATCGCCGCCGCAAGCTCCCGGAACTTCTCAGGATTCTTTTTAGCCAAATCCTTCGATTCCAGCGGATCGACACGCAGGTCATATAATTCCCACGGCGTCATCGGGGAATTCTTGACTAGCTTCCAGTCCCCACGCCGCATCGCCCAACTCATCTCTCCCATATACCGCTCATTCCCTTCGCGCCGACAAAAGAATAGATCCCGATCAAACGGAGCCTGGCCCTCCCCGAGCAAGGTCGGCAAAAACGATCGCCCATCAATCCCAAAATCCACTTCCACGCCGGCCGCCGCCGCCGCCGTCGGAAAAATATCCATCGTCGTGGCAATAAACTCCGTCCGCGAACCCGCTTCCACCTTCCCCGGCCAAACCACACCCGCTGGCACTCGGAGCCCCCCCTCATACATGTCCTGCTTGCCCCCCCTCCAATTCCCGCAGTTGGCACCGACGTTTAATTGCCCCCCGTTGTCCGACACAAAAAACAATAAGGTGTTCGCCCACTCCCCGCTGCTGATCAGCCCCTCAACTACCCGCCCTACACCCGCATCCATATGCTCGATCAAAGCCACCAGTTTCGCACGCTGCTCGTTGATCCCCGGCTCTCGCTCAATCACTTTCTTCAACCAATCCTTCGGCGGCTGTATCGGGGTATGCGGAGCGTTATACGCTAAATACAAAAAGAAAGGACCGTCACTCTGCGCACGCCCCTTGATGAAGGCCACCGCCCAATCCGTAAACACATCCGTCGCATGCCCTTCAGCATCAATCGCTTCACGATTCCGATACATGTAGTCAATGTCATGCCGGCGATGATGATAGTAGTCGTCCATCATGTCCCCAAGGAATCCTTGGAAGTAATCAAAGCCTCGCGAGACTGGATGACTCGCATCATCCAAACCCAGATGCCACTTCCCAATCGCCGCGCTATAATACCCAGCCGGCCCCAGTATCTCCGGCAGCAATACCGCCTCCTCGGCAAGATAACCCCAGCTGTTCTCCGGATGCGTGCGAATGACTCCCGGCACCCCCACTAGCTCCTGATACCGCCCCGTTAGCAAGGCCGCTCGGGTCGGAGAACAAACCGGGCAGTTCGCATAAAAATTGTCAAAACGCATCCCCTCCGCGATCAAGGAATCAATGTGCGGACTCTTCAAATCCTTGGCACCGTAAGCGCTCAAATCACCGTAGCCCAAATCATCGACAATAATCACGACGATGTTCGGCGCCTCATCTGCCGCATGGATGCCCCCCACTCCCAGAGAAAACAAAAACGCCAACAACCGGCAAACTTCCTTTAGCCGCTCTCTCATCATAGCCCGCACCCTAAAACCGTCGCTCGCCTTTCGCCACTTTTTTGCCGCCTCTCAAGCACTACCACGCCATCGCGAAGGCGCGCAACCCGTCTGTTGCTTGAACCACCGCGCAAAATAGTTCTGATCAAGAAATCCCACAGTCTCCCCCACATCCGATATTTTCATCCCTCGCTCCAATAAATGCTTGGCTCGCACCAAACGTGCTTCCGCAAGCAACTGCCCCGTCGTCTGACCCACTTCACGCTTCAAAAGCCGATTCAAATGATCCCGCTGATACCCCACTTCACGCGCAATATCCTGAGGCCTTAACTCTCGTAAGTCCTGCCCCTGCAACAACTTCATCACCCGCCCCGCAATCGGCTTACCCTTGATCCGCGGCGGCTGGTCACGGGCCACCTCCGAAAATTCCGCCACCAGACGAAGGATTACCGCCGCCGTTCGCAAGACGTCGTCATCCCTCGTCAGCGAAGCCAGTTCCGATAACAAATGCCGCACCCGCGTGAGCTGACCAGAGGTCAAGTGCCGCAACACTTGATCCTCGGACGGTTCGCGCCCCAACCGTACGTCCACCACCACACAAAGCGGTGCCCGCACCTGCGCCTTGCGAAAGGCATGTTCCACACCCGATGGCACCAATACCAAACTTCCCGCACGCACGTCATACGCACGCCCCCCCACTTCCTGTCGTCCATGCCCACTCAAATAACATAGGAATTGCGCATGCTCATGACGATGCCGACGCACCCAGTCCGCCTCCGGTAGATGACGGTTCAAACACACCCTGATGACATCGGTTCCCGGTACCCGAATCTCAAGGTCCTTCAACAAAATAGGCCGGTAATTCCTCATCAATCAGCGCCCGCAACGATCATTCAAGAAATTTAGCACAAAACTTAAGTCGAATAAATGCTAATTTCTGACGCCAGCTCCTAACCCTCTCGCACCTTCCTCGCCTAGTGTTCCGTCGATGATCTCCGATCCCGCCCAACTCCAACCCGACACACCCTGGACGGATACTACCTGGGCTCACACCTCTGAGTCCGCCCTGACCACCCACTCCGTCCAAACCCGCCTCTGCCCCGCTACCCTCCTTCCCTTCAAAAACGGGAAACCCGATTGGTCCGCCTTCGAACGATCCATTCAATGGATGCTCGACTCCGCCCAACACTACGATATCGAAATCGCCTTCGTCCTAAACGCAGACACAGGCTACATCTTCAATCTCAATCGCTCACTTTACAAAGAGGTTATCACACGCTTCCGAAAGCAGTTCCCCAATCAGAAGATAATCTGCGGGGTCACCGCCACGGACGGATCCTACGTGCCTCAGCTCGACATCGCGCAATCCTTCGACCACACGGAAGTGATGCTCATGACATCCCCCGAATTGGAGGCTCTCGCACCGGCCGGTCGTCGCGACGCATACTTCGAGATCCTTGAAGAGGTCCGCGTCCCAGCCATCGTCCATGCGCTCGAGCCCGCTTTCGTTCCATGGGCCACACCCTTCCCTCCCTGGCTCCTCCACGAACTCGCCAATCATCCAAAGGTCGCCGGCGGAAAAATCTCAACGCTCGATGAACCTCATTTTCTCTATTGGGCCGCAATGACCCGCGACCTCGATCTCCCCTTCAGCCCCCACAGCGGAGACGACTTCGGCCTGCCCACCGCGATCCGTCTCGGACTCCCCCTGCTCATCGGTGCGGGAGTCTCGGCCTGCCCCCTGATCTGCGCCGCCAAAAAAATGTGGCTCGATTCAAGCTTCGACGCCCGCGTCCATAAACTCTTCGAAGCACTCCAATCCCTTGAAGATGCCGTGTTCCGTCTCGACAAAAATAACTCGGCCGCCGCCTACAAACATAGCACCGCCGTCTGCCTCCAACTCCTCGGAGTCATCACGTCAGCAGAGATCCATCCCCAGTGCAAAGATCGACGCCCACCGGATGAACATGACCGCATGCGGGAAGCGCTCAGACGCCCCCTCCGCATGGCCGAACGCCTCGACATCCCCAACTTCAAACTCGCACAATGAACGATCTCTCTCGACTCTGCGTCCATACGGCGACAACCCGCCCCCTTTCCCTGGATAAAGCACTGGACGCCTATGCCGTCGCAGGTATTCCCGGAATCACGGTCTGGCGAGAGACCCTCAATGACCACACTCTCGAGGAGGCCGCCCGCCTCATAAACGCATCAGATCTGACCGTCGCCTCACTCTGCCGCGGAGGGTTTTTCCCTGCGCCTTCCGCCGTCGATCGACAAAAGGCAATCGATGACAATCGCCTCGCCATCGAACAAGCCGCCGCTATTGGGGCGCCGCTCGTCGTGCTCGTCTGCGGCGCTGTCCCCGGTCAGCCCCTCGAAGAGTCCAGAAAACAAATCGCCGAAGGCATCGCCGCATGCCTCGACGACGCCCAAGCTCACAACGTCAAACTCGCTGTGGAACCCCTCCACCCCATCTATGCCGGCGACCGGTCCGCCATCAATACCCTCGCTCAAGCAAATGCACTCTGCGACGCTCTAGCCTCGCCATTCGTCGGAGTCGCCGTCGATGTCTACCACTTGTGGTGGGACCCTGATCTGCAATCATCGATCCAGAAGGCGGGTGATTCCGGCTACATAAACGCTTTCCACATTAGCGACTGGCTGACCCCAACCAATGACCTCCTCAATGACCGAGGCCTCATGGGAGAAGGGTGCATCGATATCCGAAAGATCCGCTCTTGGGTCGAAGCCACCGGCTTCCGCGGATTCGCGGAGGTCGAAATCTTCTCAACTCGCTGGTGGCAACACAACCAGCAAGACTACTTGGAAATAATCAAAGAAGCCTATCACAACCACTCATGAAGCAGTCTATCGGCATTATTCTCAACGGGGTGACCGGAAGAATGGGCACCAACCAACACCTCGTCCGTTCCATACTCGCCATCCGAGAACAAGGAGGCGTTCGGCTTTCCAACGGCGAAACGATCCAGGTGGACCCCATCTTGACCGGACGAAACGAATCCAAGATCAAAACCCTCGCCGCCACCCATCAGGTGAAGCGATACACCACCGACCTCTCCGCGGCCCTCGCCAACCCCCATAACCAGATCTTCTTCGATGCGTCTTCCACGCTCCATCGGGCCCGTTTCATCGACATGGCCGTCGCCGCTAAAAAAGCGGTCTACTGCGAGAAGCCGACCGCCGTCGATCCCCGGGAAGCCCTCCGGCTCGCAGAGAGTTGCGAGAAAGCCGGCGTCAAGAATGGCGTCGTCCAAGATAAGCTTTGGCTTCCGGGCCTCCTCAAGGTCCAAGGTCTCATCGACAAGCAATTCTTCGGCCAAATCCTCTCGGTCCGCGGCGAGTTCGGATACTGGGTCTTCACTGGCCATGACCCGGAACACCCCGCCCAACGCCCCTCATGGAACTACCGAAACGAGGACGGAGGAGGCATCATCATCGATATGCTGTGCCATTGGCGCTACGTCATCGACAACCTCTTCGGTAATATCGCAAGCGTTTCGTGCGTCGGAGCCACTCACGTTCCCGAACGGATCGACGAAGCCGGAAAAGCCTATCAAGGCACCGCCGACGATGCCTGTTATGCAACATTCAAACTCGATAACGGGATCATTTGTCAGTTCAATTCGTCGTGGGACGTCCGCGTCCGCCGTGATGACCTCTTTACCATGCAGATCGATGGCACCCTCGGCTCTGCCGTCGCGGGCCTCCGCGAATGCAGAATCCAATCTCTCGAAAAGACACCCACGCCCGTCTGGAATCCCGACGTGCCCCAGCCCATCAATTTCTTCGACAGCTGGGAACTTGTCCCGGATGATCCTAACATGGATAATGCGTTCAAAATACAGTGGGAAAAGTTCATCCGTCACGTGGTCGCAAATGAGCCCTTCCCATGGAACCTGAGGCAAGGGGCGAAAGGCGTTGAACTCGCCGATGCCGCCGTCAAATCGTGGCAAAAACGCCGGTGGATCGATCTCGCGCCCCTGGACTGAGAAACTCACGCTCCTTCACAGCTCTCTTTCCTTCATAAACTTGCGGAAAAAGGCACCATCATAGACCCCACGAATTCCTCTCCAGATACCATTGCGCTTGCGAACAGCGGTATTTACATTGTATTCTACCGTGTCCCATGCGAGCCCACCGCCCCACGCCGCTGTTGCTGCTGCTCCTCTCGCTCTTCGCTTCCTCCTTGCCCCTCCCCCTCTCCGCCGATCCCCACGACGACATCGGCTACCGACTCCTCTCCTCAAGTCTAGGCTCCCTCACCCCGGACGGATCCGGAATTCGTGTCTCGCTTGTCGAGGCCTCGACCTCCACGTCGAACCTCATCTACGCACCCGTTTCAGGCACCGGCACCATCAATGGTTCCGGCAACTACGCCGGCAAAACGCTGGTTTTAGAGTCCGGCGCCTCCACGACGTCATCCCATGCCGCCAACGTGGCAAATTCATTCTTCGGACTCGACACCAACCCCGCCTCCACCTTCTTCAGCATCGCCCCGGGAATCACCAACATCCATAGCTATGTCGCCGGCGATGACAATACCACTTCCGGTCTCTTCGATCTCTTGCTCGATGGCCTCTCCCCTTTCGTGGAAGAAAGCCGGGTCCAATCCCACGCCTATGTCTCCCGCACAACCATGTCAGGGGGCACCACCGAGAACCGAGTCCTTCGCCGGCTCGATCGCGGCATCGATCGCGACGGCTATCTCGCCGTCGTCGGCATGGACAACGGAGCGGCCTCGCCCGTACCCTATCTCCTTGGAACAGGTTACAACTCACTTTCAGTTGGACTGTCCAACGGGAGCCACAGCCATGGCCCCATTCCCGCTGGTCTCGACGGTCAGGGACGCATCAAACCCGAAATCGTTACCGTCCACTCGCAAACCTCTTGGGCCACCGGCGCCCTCGCGTCCGCCGCCGCCATCCACTACCAGACACTCCTCGAGAATTTCGTCGTCCCCGCCGCCGATGCTTCCATGCTGATCCGGGCAGTGATGCTCGCCGGCGCCACAAAAGAAGAGTTCCCCGCATGGGATCGCACGCAGTCACGTCCCCTCGATAATCAATTCGGCCTCGGTGAACTCAACGTCTACCACAATCACCTGATCCTCACCAGCGGACCACAGAACGCGGGCCCCGTCACCCCGCACGGGTGGAATATCGCTTCCATTGGCAACACCGACACCCACGCCTACACCTTCGTCGTTCCTCCTGCACAGTTTGCCGACCGACTCTCAGTCTTCGTCACATGGAATCGCCGCATTCGTCCAAATGACAACCCCTTCCCTCTCGCTAACATTGATCTTGCACTCAAAAACGCAAACGGTGGCCTGCTCGATCAAAGCGTTAGCACGATCTACAATTTCGAACACATCTTTGCAAAAAACCTCCCTGCCGGGACCTATACCGCCGAAATATCGTCCGATCGAAACGAAAGCTACGCCCTCGCCTGGCGCACCACGAGCGGCGCGGGCCCCTTTACGCAAACTTCCGTCACTTCCTCGAACCACACCACTCTCTCTTTTTCGAATCTCGACCCGCTCGCCACCTACCACGTCCAATCCTCTTCCACAATCGGCTCTTGGAACACGGAACCCACGTCAACGTTCAACCCAACGGGATCCACCGCCCAATGGACCGATCCCGCCTCTATCGGCACGGCGAATAAGTTCTACCGTCTCACTTGGGAAATTCCCTCAGCACCGCCTTGAGGAACTTCAACGCGTCTTGCTGGTTGTATCGTCTCATGCTGAAACCGACCTTTCTCCTCTTCGCCACGCTCCTCCTCCCCAGCGGCACGCTCTGCGCCCAGTCCTCCCAGACCGACGATCGGTTCCGCCGCGCCCTCGAACGCTTCCCCTAAGCGGATCTCGACAAAGACGGCATCCTGAAACCGGAAGAACTCCGGCAGTTTCAGAACAATCGCCCTGCCAAAAGCTCCCGCCAGCCAGCGCGTACGAATGCTCCGAAACCGACCCACGCCGATGTCGCCTACGGCGATCACCCCCAGCAGACCTTTGACATCTGGCTCGCCGACACCAAGGACGGCAAATCCTCCCCCCTCTGCATTTATATCCACGGCGGAGGCTTCCGCGGCGGCGATAAACGAGTGAACGCCTCCGTCATGAAACCATACCTCGAGAACGGGATTTCCTTCGCCTCCATGAACTATCGCCTCACCAACGGCGGCGAGTTCCCTTATCCCACCGCAATGCACGATGCCGCCCGAGGCCTCCAGTTCATCCGCTCAAAGGCAAAACACTGGAACATCGATCCGGAACGCATCGTCTGCTACGGCGGCAGTGCCGGCGCCGGCATCTCCCTCTGGCTCGCGTTCCACGATGACCTCGCCGATCCCGAAAGCGACGATCCCGTCGCCCGCAAGTCCACGCGGATCCTGGCCGCCGGAAGCACTGGCGGCCAATCAACCTACGACATGAGAACCTTCCGCGAATGGTTCGGCGTTCCTGATCTCCCTGTCCACGATGCCTTCTTCGACTTTTATGCCATCCAAGATGGCGAGTCTGCCGACACGCCGCGCGTCGCGAGACTCGCGGAGGACGCGTCCCCCATTAACCACCTATCCCCAGATGATGTGCCGGTCTACATGAGCTACAGCCGGGAAAACAGCCCCGTCTACCGCGATACCGAACCCGGTGCATGGGTTCATCACCCACTCCTCGGTCTCAAGCTCAAAGAGGCCATGAACAAGCTGAATCTCAAATGCTACGTATCTTACCCCGGTCATGAAGAACGGACCTACCCCACCATGACCGCCTTCCTCATCGAAAAATTGAGCGCCCCCACGCCTTAGCCTCACCTGCCGATCCTACCGCCGCCTGATCCTTTCACAACGCCAGGACCCGATCCATCCGGTCGGCAATGTCTTGCAGCCGCTCCCGCCCGCCTCCCGTTACTTCCGCAGTCGCCCACCCCTCAAATCCTATGCCCGCTAACTCACCGCGCACCGCTTCCCAATTGACACTCCCCTCCCCAATCTTCGTATCAAAGCCGGCCCGTAACCCTTCCTTCACCTGCTTGTCCGTGTCGTATTCCTTGATGTCCAGTTTGACAATCCGGTCTCCCAAGACCGGTATCCAATGATGTGCCACCCCCCATCGCACATTGTTACCCACATCAAAGTAAGCCCCCACCACAGGACTTTCACACGCGTCCACAAAACGCTGCACATCCCATGCACTAATGAGATAGCTCGCCCACACGTTCTCCACGAGAATATCGATCCCGTGCGTTTCCGCATAGGGCGCCGCCGCCCGAATGTTCTCCACGTCCCGACTCCAGTTGTCATCCATCGATAGACTCTTGTCATAACGACAGACCACCAGCACGCTCGAGCCACCATACAACTTCGCCAAATCAATCGCATTCTTGATATCCGGATTCGCGCTGTTCACAACACCGTGCACGGGTAATCCCACAACGTTCACGGCCTTCACGATCGCCTTCGCGTCAATGTCATCGCCCACTCTGACTTCCGTGCCGTCAAAGCCCAAATCCTTGATCAAGCGAAACCGATCCATGACACTCATCGAATCATCAACCATGTGAAACTTCACCGCTTTCTTGATCTTGCCGCTGAAGTCGCCCGCCTGCACCCACGGGGTCATGCCTCCAAAAATCCCGGCTCCCGCCGCTCCCGCGCTGACCCGCATGAATCGCCTCCTCCCCATCCCCCCGTTCTTCCGGCCTTCTCGCACGCTGCCCTCCTCTTTCATACTACCAAAATCCCTCATAGTCCGTCGCGATACAAGCTCTCGTTCGCGCTTCCCGATGCCCTGACAAAATACAAGGCTTGCACCCACCCCCATACTGGGTTCTGCTCAGCTACCACTCGCGGCCGGATCGCTCTCGTCGCACGCACCCGCCCGCCATATGCAGCCCCCCGTCTCGCTAGACCAAATCGCCTCGGCCATCGCCGCTTCCCGCGTCCAAGGCGATGGCTCCGTCATCGTCGAGCACTTCGTCGCCCCAAACGAAATCCAGTCCGCCGCCGACCTCCCTCTCGTCACGTCCCCTTGGATCGCAGACGCCCTTCTCGCCGCCCCCCAGCTCCCCATCAAAGCCGCCGTGGTGTCGAAGGAAGCCGCCGAACGTCTCCCCGCCCTGCTCGAACGCCTCGAAGGCGTCCTCGTCGTGGAACGCCCGCGCTTCGCCCTTGTCACCCTGAATCGCATCTTCGCCCCACCTCCCTACGCAGATCCCGGTATCCATCCATCCGCTTTCGTGCACGAGTCCGCCGAAGTCGATCCCTCCGCGTCCATCGGCCCAAACGTGACCATTGCCCCAAAAGTAACCATCGGCCCCAATACACGCGTCCTCTCGAACGTCACCATCCGCGAAAGTGCTCAGGTCGGCGCCGATTGCCTCCTTCACCCCGGCGTCCGCATCGGTCCCCGCGTTCGCATCGGCAACCGTGTCATCATCAAACCCAATGCCTGCATCGGCTCCGATGGCTTCAGCTTCGCCAGTGAGGAGACTTCCCAATTCGAGTTCGCAAAGTCCGGAAAAGGAATCGACGCCGACTCCGATATCCTGAGACAGGAACGGATCGATTCCAATGGAACGGTCGTTCTCGAAGACGACGTCGAAGTCGGGGCCTCCAGCACCGTCGACCTCGCCACCATCGGCGAAAGCCGCATCAAACAAGGCACGAAGATCGACAATCTCGTCCAGATTGGACACAACAATTCCATTGGAGAAAACTGCCTCATTTGCGCCCAGGTCGGTATCGCCGGATCCTGTAAGATCGGAGACGGAGTGGTGCTCGCAGGACAGGTCGGGGTCGCCGATCACATCACCATCGGAGATCGCAGCATTGTCCTCGGCGGTGCCGACGTTATCCGAAACGTCGAACCCGGCAGCCTTCAATACGGCGCCCCCGCTCGACCGTATAAAGAAGCCCTTCGGGAACACGCCTCCCTCCGGCACATCGCCGCCATGAGAAAAGAACTTCGCGAACTTCGAAAGCTCAAAGACACCGTCGCGAAACTTCAAGACCAAGTTAAGGCCTTATCCAATTGGTAAAGCGATCCGCTTCACTCGAAGCCGTAATACATGACACATGGCATTGAGGCATCTCGGGGCGCGCCTCGGGGCGGCTCGATACTCATCAATACCATGTAGAGACCGCTCTTCTTGGCCACATGCTTCATCACCACCGCTCCTTCGCCCTTCTTGGACGACGCCTTCGCCACCCGACGCCCCGAGGGATCAACCAGTGCCAAGTTCAGCTCTCCCCCCACCTTCATCGCGACCAACGGAGCCGCCAGGATCACTCGATAGGTGTTCCCCGCAAAAAACTGCAACCGAACCGCTTTCCCCTTCTCCCCCGATAACTCTCCGCCCCAGAACTCTTCCCGTAATTCAAAGTCCTCGTTCTCCAAATAAGGTTCTGCCGCCGTCAGCGCGGAAAAATGAGGCGACTCCACGGGGAAATCCGTCGCCCGCTGAGCCAACCCGTCAAGGGGCCCCCATAGGACAAGCACCAACAGCACCCCCAAAATTCGCGTGATTTCCATGACTCCCCTCATCCCTTCAAACCTGACCGCATACCACCCCCCGACGCAACCCAAAGATCGTTTACAAAGGCCCACGCCACCGAATCCTCACCTCCCGGCCGCTCTCCCAGTCCCCTCAACCACGCCCGAGCCACTTGCCCCGTCGGGGATTCGGCGGGTCTCGATCCCCCAATTCGCGCTTCGCTGCCACCAAACCAGACAGCGCGACCAACACCCGACATTCCGCCGAGCTCAACCACTCCCACCCCCATCCACCGGCACTCCTGACCAAAATCTCCCCCTGAGAATCCAGAACCCATCGCGCTGACTGGATTCGAACCAGCGACCTGTCGCCGCGGCGAGCGCGCCGTCGGCACACCTCCTTAGACTCCCATCTCATCCAACTCTTCCCGCCCGACTCCGGTCTTCAGATACCTCTCACGCCTCACCGCTTCCGCTCGATCAGAGTATTCCTCCGTGTACACCAGCCTCCACGGAACCCCATGTCGCGTCGCCTTGTTCCTCCCTCCTTGATGCTCTCGAAAGCGCCTCTCCATATCACCCGTCGATCCCACATATCGCCTCCCCGTCTTCTCACTTCGCAATACGTATACCGTATACATCTTACCCCCAAAAGGAGTCGGGCTGACTGGATTCGAACCAGCGACCTCCTCGTCCCGAACGAGGCGCGCTACCAAACTGCGCTACAGCCCGTGATAAATTTTCTACTACCAAACGGAGTTTACCCGCCTCAGGCGGGCTACAGCCCGTGATAAATTTTCTACTATCAAACGGAGTTCACCCGCCTCAGGCGAGCTACAGCCCGTGATTAAGTCTCTAATATCAAACGGAGTCCACCCGCCGTGGCCGGCGACAGCCCAAAAGTCTCTCGCCCAATAAACCTAAGCGAGTCGCAAGAAAACACAGCCACCCTCGCCTGCCAAGTCGCAATTTCCCAGGCGATGGCTCCGCCAAGGGAGGAAGAGCGTGCTCCAACTCCGACGGGCGGTAACCCGAGAGACTGGCTGACACAAAGGCAATCGTTGAACTAACCTTGTTTGAGACGACTGCTTTTCGAGAGAAAACAGATACCTCCTCAATCTGTTCGGCCCTGTGCGCTCGCGCGGAGATCAAGGGGAACTTCGTATAAGTGCCGAAGGCCGAGTTCGGCGAATGCCATTCGAGTTGTGCCGAGGTTGGGCTTGATATTCGCAGCATGGGGCTGCGAAAAGCAACAGAGATAGAGGCTAGGTGTCGCGTTTGCACTGTATTGCTCTTGATTCATCCATCGACTACGATTCCGGAAAGTAAGTATGAGGAAAGGCATGACATCATTTCTTGGATCGAAGTTGTTTTGGTGCATGTGCGCCCTCGCGATGTCGCTAATCGGTATAGTAGTGTACTTAATCGTCTGCTTGGCACTCGTTAGCACCACAGATTTTCAGGCTCCGAGTCTCTTGGAAAGAGTGCAGTCTGGGGAAGTGACCATTGGCTCAAACGTTCGCGAGCTTGACCTGCCTTATAGTGAGCTAGCCGCTGATGGTGATAGGAGAGTCTATTTTGCCAGAACCTACTTTGGGGAGTACTTCTGCTACGAGGTCGAAGACGGTAGACTTGCTTGGTATCAGATTATCGACGCCAAGAGAGGAACCTACCGAGATGCAGGTATCGTGATCACTCGCAATGAGGACGCCAATTAGTCCTAATTGGTGTCCCGGGCCTTG
>JBCDBW010000118.1:0-13710 GCA_039182965.1 Verrucomicrobiota bacterium | reverse complement strand
CGTGGCGGCTTCTGCGGCCGGCTGCATAATGGGAAGGTCGAGGAAGAATTTGATGATGAGGGCGTTCAAGATATCGATGAAGAATGCGCCGACGAGGGGGACGACGAGGAAAGCTTTGAAGGAAGGGGCGTATTTTTTGGTGATGGCGGACATATTGGCGATGGCGACGGGGGTGGCGCCCATGCCGAGGCCGCAGAACCCGCCCACGATGACCGCGGCATCGTAGTCTTTGCCCATGAGGCGGAAGATGATGAAGACGGCGAAGAGGGTAAGGACGAGAATCTGGGCGCAGAGGACGACAAAGATGAACCCGAAAGCACCGGCGAGGGAGGAGAGGTCCATGCTCATGAGGCTCATGGCGAGGAAGAGTTGAAGGCAGACGGACCCGGTTTTATCGAAGTCGGGGAGGCGAATGGGGCGATTCAGTTTGTCGGAAATATTTGTGATGAAAATGCCCACGAGCATGGCGGTGAGGAATCCGGGGACGCGGAAATCCCGTGCGAAGAGGAACTCATTGACGACCTCTCCGAACGCGACGCAAACGGCGAGGATGAAGAGGACGGAGAGGGCCCGTTCGAGAGTAACGGGTTCAAGTTTCTCAGAAGGGACTTCGGTTCGATCGGCGCTACCGCCTTCGACGGGGGTATTGGTGGGGGAGAGATTATTTTTCTTAATGAGGAATTCGGAGATGGGGCCCCCGATGATACCTCCAGCGACAAGGCCGAAAGTTGCGAAGGCGATGCCTACGAGTTCGGCTTCAGTGATCCCTGCTTTAGCGGCTTCCTGGCCCCAGGCGATGGCGGTGCCGTGACCACCGGCAAGGGAAATGCTGCCGGCGAAGAGGCCGAGACCGGGGTGTGCTCCAAGGAGTTTGGCCAATAGCACACCGGTGCCGTTTTGGATGAAGAGAAAGGCGGCGGCGCAGGCAGTGAGGATAGCGAGGGCTTTGCCGCCGGCGGCAAGGCGGGAGAATTTGGCGGAGAGGCCGATCGTGCTAAAAAAGGCGACGAGGAGGACGTCTCGAAGTTCAAGATCGAAGGATATTCTCGGACCACCGGCTTTTCCGATGATAAGAATGGCGATACTGCAAACAAGGCCTCCAGTCACAGCCATAGGGATGCTGTATTTCTGGAGGAAGGGGACTCTTTTTGTGACCGCGTTGCCAAGACCGAGGACGAGAATGGCCACGATGATGACATAGGCGCCTGAGATGTAGAGTTCCTTCATGGAGGACCAGGAGGGAGAAAAAGACTTATGTTCAGAATTTTTCAGGGACGAACTGCCGGGTCTTCAGGACGGCTTCGTCGCTGATGCCTTTCGAATCTTGAAGGGGTGGCAGCTTTACGTCGGGAGCGGGAAGGTCTTTATAGGAAACCTGGTCGAGGAGGTGTGTGATGCAGTTGAGGCGGCCGCGTTTTTTATCGTCGGTTCGCACGAGATGCCATGGTGCGTGCTTGGTATCCGTGGCGTTGAACATCCGATCGTAGGCTTTTGAGTAGTCAAACCAGTGGTCCCGGGCTTTGACGTCCATGGGGCTTAGTTTCCATTGTTTTGTCGGGTCTTCGATACGCGACTCGAAGCGCTTAAGCTGTTCGTCGGGACTGACGACGAGGAAATACTTGATGAGAATGATGTCGGCCCGGACGAGTGCCATTTCCCATCCGGGGCAGATGAGGAAGAACTCCTCATATTCTTCCTCGGTGCAGAAGCCCATAACGCGTTCCACGCCCGCGCGGTTGTACCAGGAGCGGTCGAAGATGACCACTTCACCGGCAGACGGGAGATGAGAAGTGTAGCGCTGGAAGTAGAACTGGGTCTTTTCCCGTTCGGTCGGGGCCGGAAGGGCGACCACGCGGAAGACCCTGGGACTGACGCGTTCTTTGATGCGCTTAATGATGCCTCCTTTGCCTGCGGTATCGCGACCTTCGAAGATCACGAGCACTTTGAGCCCCTTGTGGACGACCCACTCCTGGAGTTTACAGAGTTCGGTTTGCAGCCTGAAGAGCTCTTCTTCGTAGACATCGTTGTCGAGTTTCTTTGGCTTCTTATTCTCGCCGTTTCCGTTGTCTTTCTTTTTGTCTTTTTTGCCCATGGGATTGGGTTCGATCGTATTTCGCTCGAGGGATGATCGCGAGTGCAAAATACGCGATTTGGCTCCTGACAGCGAGGGTTTGCGGGCTGGAGCTTGGCCGTCAGATCAAAGCTATCTTCGATAGACTGAAAGCCAGGGAGTGGTTCCGGAATGAGAGACTGCGTCCACCATCGTGGTCGCGTAGTTCAGCATCGGGATGATAACATATTGTTGGCTAAGTCGGATTGAGAGCGGGGAGAGGGGTTTTTTTGGATGATTTCTTTCCCTGTGACAGGGCATGGCGTCGCGTGTCCTTGAATGCATCCAGAAGCGCTTGACCGCTCCACGGTGCTTCGTTGGCTTCGGTGCCATAGCATACTTTAGCGAGAATGTTCTGTTCACGATCGAGAAGCGTTGAGGGGTGTGCCCTGGTGAGGAGAAGCCACTGGTTCAGGGCGGTATGAGCCTTTATGGCATCATGGGAACGGCAAGCGGCGACGACCGTTCGGGCGGCGAGGCGCTCGGGATCAGTCTTGTAGGCGTGCCATTTTATTCGGGCGACCCGGATGATCCTCGGGAGGCGCCAAACGATTACGGCGAGTATCAGGAGGACGATGATGAAGCGTCCGGGTGATTTGGCGACTTGCTGTGTGAGGGGAGGCGCGGGGGGTGAGGCGACTTCAACGACCTGGCCTTCGAGGGTGGCGGACTGGATGGATTTGGAATCGGGATTCCACCAGTCAAAGGTGAGGTCGGGGAGGGTGAAGGAGCCGTCGTTTTGGAACTGGTAAGTGATTTCGTCGGTGCGGGTTGCGTTGAGGTCGCCACGGTCGAATTTGTCTTCGACGACGGGATCTGCGAGGTAGACTTTTACACCCGCTGGCGCGGTGACCGGGGGAGGAGGGAGCATGATGGCGGATGTGTTCTCGGTGGTACGGGTGATCGTGCGCACGAGCGCATCGCCGGCCATGAGTTTTTTGTCATCGGGGAGATCGGACCATGATTGGGAGAAGTCGACTTTTGTGGCGACGACGACGACGTCATCGTCTTCCATGCCGGGCGGGCGTTGGGTGGTGAAGCGGAGTTCCGGTGTTGAGGTTTGGAACGGTTCGGGGTCGGCGGTGAAGGTGGGGCGTCCTTTGTATCGGATTGTGAAGGGCGGGATGGTGTTGGTGCCGTCGCGCTGTGAGACGACGAGGATGCGATGGTCTTGGGTGGTGTATTCGGAGCCATCGATTGTGCGGGTGCCGACGGTGGGACTGCCGGTATTGACGAAGAAGAGACCGGGGACTTCGGGGAAGTCGAAGGTAGCGGCTCCGCTGAAGGGGCCGGGCGAGAAGAGGGTAATGCGGAGGCTGAGTGGTTCGCCGGTCCATGCGGTATCTGCGGAGAGGGTGGCGGTGGCGGGGGGGACTTGTTGTTGGGCAATGGCCTGAACGGGGAGCGTTAGGAGGCTGCAAATGATAAGGAGGCTTGTCTTCAAAGGCACGGAGGCAGGTTTTGCTTGCAGATTGCGCAGATGATCGTGCTCGCGACTGTGGGCTTTTTTCTGTCTTTTTGGGGAGGCAGCCGCGTCCGGAGGCCACGCCCTACCGATGCGGGTGGTGGTGGAGGCTCTGGAGGGAGACGGTTTCATTCGCTGGGATCGGTGGCGAGTTGGTAGGCGAATTTGGATTTCAGAAAGCCGGCGGGGCTGGTTTGGACGCGGCGGAGCCAGAGGGCTTGGAGGGCTTCGTCGGTGGCGGGTTTGTCGCCGGTGAGATCGGTGTCCTGACCTTCGTTGTTGTTGGGTTTATCGAAAGTGATCTCGTTGGCGCCGATTTTCTGATCGCCCATGTCGCCGCCTTTTTGTTCTACGAGTTTGGCGCGGGCGATCGCGAGGTCGCGATTGGCGATGGCATCGGGCCAATCGGGACGGAGTTCGAGGGCGCGGTCGTAGCGGGAAACGGCGTCGTCGTATTTGCCGAGCATGATGAGGCAATTACCGCGATTGTATTCGGCGTCGGGGGACGCGGAGCGGGCGAAGGATTGTTCGGCTTTCTCGAATTCTCCGGCGCGGAACCAGGCGGCCCCCTGGCGCATGGGGGCGCGATAGACTTCGGCGGCGGCGTCGTATTCGTCTTTCTTCATGAGTCGATCGCCTTGTTGGTCGGGAGTGAACCAGAGGCTGGACCACCACGTGGCGGCGGCGAGAGAGAGCGTGGCGATGGTGGAGACGGGGTTCATGAGACGGCGTTGTCTGTGGGAATGGGGCGCTGCGTGCGGCGAAAGGCGACGAGGGTGAGCAAGGCGATGGGGATGAGGAGCCACCAACCGGATTCGGCCCATCGGGTTCCTTGGCCGGCGGCGGCGACTGCGACGGGGGCGCGGGCGGTTTTTGAGACGAGGGTTGCGATATCGGACGAATCGGGTGCGATCTGGGTGAGCGAGGCATCGAGCGCACTTGCGGCTGATTTGAGGGAGTCGAGTTCCGGAGTATCGGGGCGGGTTATGGCGAGGAAGTGGACGGGCGTGCGGGACTCTTTTCGAAAAGCGCGGAGAGCTTCGTCTTGGTTGGGTGAGATGTTGTCGGAGACGACCACAATGGAGCCGCCGAGATCGGACAACTGTTGATTGGCGAGATTGAGAGCGTTCGCGAGGTCTTCGCCCGGCTTGGGCATGATGGAAGGAGTGATTTCGGAGGCCATTTGGGCGACGATGGCGGTGTCCCGGGTGGGTGGGAGGACGAGGTGGCTGGAACCGGAGTAGGCGATGAGGCCCAGCGGTTGACCTTTTCGTTCATCGTCGAGGTCGGCGATTTTCAAATGGGCGCGTTCGATGCGTGAGGGCGGCATGTCCTTGAGGTCCATGGATTCGCCTGCATCGAGCACGACCATGAGTGGGACTGGATCGTCCGCGAAGGGGGAGGGTTCGGGTTTCCAGGTGGGACCGGCGAGGGCGAGGACGGCGAGCAGCCAGGCGAGGAGCGGGAGGAAGGGGCGCCAGTGGTTTTCGTCGGATGCGTCGAGGGTGAGTGGATTCAGGAGTTCGGGGGCGATGATTTTTCGCCAGCCGCGCAGTGGATCGCGGGAGTTTCGGTGCCACCACCACACGAGGCCGGCGAGGGGGGCAGCGAGGAGCCACGCGGGGCGAATGAAATGGAATGTGTCCCACATCGGATCAGTCGACGACCTCCAGTTCGAAAGTTCGGGCGTTCACACGTAGTCTTGCGTCGGTGGAAGGAGACGAGTGAGTGGTTTTGTCGGTGAAGCGGAGAATGGGGATGAATTTTGAAAGCAGTGAGATGATGAAGGCGGCGGCGAATGGCCAGAAGTAGAGATCCGTTTTCGGGCGATGACTGACGGTTTCGACTTTTCGTTCCTCGATGCGGTCGAGTTCGTCGTAGATTTCGACGAGGCCTTCCGTGTCCTGAGCGAGGAAGTAACGACCGCCGGTTTCTTGGGCGACCCTTTTAAGAGTTTCTTCGTCGAGTTTTTCTTCGCCGACCGTGGTGGGGTCTCCCATGGCGACCGTATGAATGGTGATGCCATTGTCGCGGGCGACCCGAGCGGCTTCGACCGGGGGCAGGCCGCTTCCGGTATCGTTCCCGTCGGTGAGGGCGATGATAGTTTTGGCGGGGGCATCGCTGTTTTCGAAGGTGCGAATCCCGAGGCCGATGGCGTCGCCGAAGGCGGTTTTTGGGCCAGCCATGCGGACGGCGGTTTGGTCGAGGAGTTTTCGGCAGAGCTCGAGATCGGTAGTGAAGGGGGCTTGGAGGAAGGGAGCGTTGCCAAAGACGACGAGCCCGACGCGATCGCCTTCGCGCTGGGAGAGGAAATCACCGACCACCTGTTTTACGGCGGTGAGGCGATCGACGGGTTGACCGGAGGAATCGGTAAAGTCTTTTGCTTCCATAGAGCCGGAGAGATCGACGAGGAGGAGGAGGTCGCGGGTGGGGATTTCGCGGGTGATGGGGTCTTCGAGCCATTGGGGCCGGGCGAGTGCGGTAACGAGAAGGAGCCAGACGAGAGATAGTGTGAGAAGGGGCCAGAAGTGGTGTGATTTTGTCAGGGTTGAGGCGCTGTCCTGGGCGGCGCGGATACGATTAAGGAACGGGACTAAGACGGCGGGCTGTGATTCCGCGCGCGGCGGGACGAGCCAGCGGATGAGCAGGGGGAGCGGGGCGAGGGCGAAGAGCCAGATGTGGGCGAAGGTTAACATGGTACTTACTGGCGTAAGAATTAGGAATTAGGAATTAGGAATTAGGAATGTGGTGGATGATCCACGATTTTGTGTAGGCGCGGAGGGTTTGAGCGTTTTCTGTGTTCTCTTTGGAGAAGATGGAGTGGGTTAGTTGAGTGGCGACTTCTGCGGGGAGAGGGGTATTGGAGGTGGTGGTGAGCCAATCGGTCCAAGCGGAGCCGGATAGGGAAGCGACTTTCGAGCGGGGGTAAGCGGCGAGGGCGGTGCGTTTGAGGAGGGCGGCGATTTCTTGGGGAGAATCTGTGGTCTCGAGTTCGCGGAGGGCCTGACGGCGGTAGGCATTTTGGCGGTAGTGGCGGTAGGCGCGGAGGGCGAGGAAGAGCGCAGCTGCGAAAACGATTGCGCCGAGGGCGAACCAACCGGGGGCGGGGGGCCACCAGGGAGCGGGGGGCGGTGTGACGAGGTCGCGCAGGTTCTCGAGGCTGGTGGGGTCTGGGGCCATCTATCTTCGCAGTTGTTGGCCGAGTGCGGTGCGGACTTGGCGGGCGACGGATTCCTCGGTGCAAATGGGGAGGATGGGGATGCGGAGGGACCGGAGATTGGTTTTGAGCTGCGCGATGCGTTGGTCGAAGACTTTGCGGAATCGTTCTTTGAAGGCGGTGGCGGTATCGACTGGAATACGATTGCGACCGTCGGTGGCTTCCATTCCCGGGGTTCCTTGGAGTTCGAAGCCAAGGGGATCATAGACCAGGGCCGCGAGGACATCGTTATGGGCGGCGATGCGGGTGACGATGCGATGGGTTTGGTCGTTGTCGCCATTGTAGTCGGTCGCCAGAATCACGAGGTGATCGTGGTGGGCGATGCGGGCGGCTGCTCTGAGGGCGTCGTTGAGGCTGATGGTTGGTGTTTTGTCTGAAGGCAAGGCTTGGTTCAGGCGGGTTAGTTCGTGGCAGATGCGCAGAACATTTTTCCGGCTGCGATGGGGGCGAATTTCGACGATTTCGTGGTCGCCGAAGAGGATCGCGCCCACGCGGTCGCCTGAATGGAGGACGCGCCACGCGCCGAGGGCGGCGAGTTCGGCGGCGGCGGTGGCCTTGGTGGTGCGGATGCTGCCGAAGAACATGTTGGTGCGTTGGTCGACGACGAGGAGGGTGGGGCGTTCTCTTTCTTCGGAGTAGACCCGGACATGGGCTTTCCGGAGGCGCGCGGTGGCGCGCCAGTCCATGGTGCGGATGTCATCGCCGGGGCGGTAGTCCCGGAGTTCTTCGAAAGCGAGGCCGCGGCCGCGGAGACGGGAAGCGTGTCTGCCGGAGAGGAGGCTTTGGACGGGTTGCTTGGGAAGGAGGGTAAAGTTGTGGGCGTCGAATTGGAGGCGGACGAGCGCGTCGAGGGTGACATACGGGTTGGGTTGGAGATCTTTTACAGAAGGAAACGAAGAAAGCGAAGATTTAGAACTCTTTTTCATTGCTGCAAAGAGACGTCGGAATTGTCGAGGTCTTCGTTGGCGCCTGGGAGGATTAGGCGGCGGATGCCGTCGACCAAGCGAACGACGTTGAAGTTGATGATTAGGCCCAAGGGTATATCCAAGAGTTTCATGTAGCTGAGGAGTTGGGCTTTGTGAATGGGGAGCACTTTCTCGACTGCCTTGAGTTCGAGGATCAGGCTGTTGTCGACAATTACATCCAGGGTCAATGATTCTGTGAAGACGAATCCTTTGTAGTCGATTGGGACATCCATTTGATTTGAAGCGGGAATGTTGCGGAGAGTGAGTTCATGCATGAGACACTTTTCGTAAATGGATTCGATGAGTCCTGGGCCTTTGAGTTTGTGGACCTCGATGGCGGCTCCGATCACTTCGTGGCTGCGTTTGTCGGCAATGGGGAATTTGGGGTGCACTGGTTGTGAAGGGGAGCGGTGAGGGGCAAGGTAGCGAAGGATAGTGGCAATCACGCGACGGCGACTTGTTCGAGGAGTTTTTGGATAGCGGAATCACGGGTGATGCCCTCGGCTTCGGCTTCGTAGGAGAGATGGATGCGGTGGGCGAGGCAGGCGGGGGCAACGGCTTGAATATCTTCCGGGGCGACGAAGTCGTTTCCGCGGAGCCACGCGAGAGCGCGGGCGGCAGCGTCGAGGGCGATCGTGCCGCGAGGGCTGGCCCCGACGTCGATCCAGCGGGCGAGGTCGCCGCCAAATTTGTCGGGTTCGCGGGTGGCGACGACGAGATCGACGAGGTATTTCTCGACGGGTTCGGCGACGTGAATGGCGTGGACTTCTTTTCGGGCCTCGAAGATGGCGTCCTGGGTGGCGGGGGGAGGGGGTTCGGATGTGTTACCGGCGTTCTCGGAGCGGACGAGCTGGAGGATGGCTTTTTCGTTGTCGGCGGGCGGATAAGGGACTGGGACATAGACAAGAAAGCGGTCCATCTGGGCCTCGGGGAGGGGGTAGGTGCCTTCTTGTTCGATCGGGTTTTGTGTGGCGAGGACGAGGAAGAGGTTAGGGAGTTTGTGGGTGGTACCGGCGACAGTGACCTGGCGTTCTTCCATGGCTTCGAGGAGCGCGGCCTGGACTTTTGCGGGGGCGCGATTGATTTCGTCGGCGAGGATGAGATTTCCGAAAAGGGGGCCGGATTGAAATTCGAAGTTGCCGGTTTGTTCGCGATAAATCTCGGAACCGGTGACATCAGAGGGGAGGAGGTCCGGTGTGAATTGGATGCGGGAGAAATTGCTTTCGATGAGTTTGGATAGCGTTTTGATGGAACGGGTTTTGGCGGTACCGGGCAGGCCTTCCATGAGGACATGGCCGTTTGCGAGCAGAGCGATGAGGAGGCGTTCGATGACTGTTTCCTGTCCGATGACGGCCTGGGTCATGGCATCGCGGACGGTGATGATTTGGTCGTGGGGGGAAGGCATATTTTGGGATGGTTCGGTCGTCATCTATCGGGGGAATTCAAGAAGGGAGGGAAATGCTGCGTCTCGCACAAGGTGAGATATTCCCTTTGGCGTTTTCTCTGAGAGTGGGCTAACAATCGTCATAGAATTACATCGGAGTGATCTTTGCGACTAGGAACGAGGGTAGAGAGAGAAGACAAGAGTCTTTGCAAAAGCGAAGCGGAGGTCGATCGTAGTCGGAGGTTTTGGGGGAGTAAAGCGAAGACGTCTGGAGAGTCTTTTGGGATTGTGCGAGGCACTGCTACAATGTGGCTGGTTATAAGTGGGGCGTGAACGGGCGACACGGTCGACAGATATGAGCCTTCGTTCGCGAGCCAGAAGGTCATTTGCTATTGCAATGCTTCGACGCAATCAGCATGCTCCATGAGTCGTATGGCGATTCGGTATTGTTGTGTTTTGCTGAGTTTTTTCTTCGCGGGTGGAGTCTTTGCGGATTCGTCGGAGAAAGAGGACTCTGAGAGTGGCGCGGTTTTGGAGGTGCCATCGTTACCTCATTTGAGGATGGATGCGGAGGCGCGGGTCATTGACATCGATGCAACTGTTTGTCTGCACGAGGGGATGCTTGAACTGGTTGCCTGTACTGTCGGGACGAAGGAGCACGAGTCGGTGGTGGCCATCAAAGCATTGCCCAAGCATGTTCATTTGATGTTGGTCCTCCTTGGGGTAAAACCTGGAGGCCCGGCGCGTATGGTCCCGATTGATGAAGAGAAGACCCGTTGGAGAGATATACCGGCTCGCGGGCACCCGATTGATGTCTCTCTTGTCTATACGGACGCATCTGGGGAAGCGATAGAGACCCCTATCGAGCAATTCCTCCAGAACAGTTCTAGCAAGGCATTTCCGTCTTCGACCTTTTTGTTTACGGGATCAGGAATTCATGTGGTTGAGGGGCAGACAGGAGTGTATTTGGCGGACCAATCTGGCAATTTTATTAGTATTTCTAATTTTGGTGATGAGGTATTGGGGCGGTCGGAATCCTTCAGTCATGCCAATGAGGATCTGCTTTGGAAAGTTCGAGGGGAGGGCTTACCCGAGATTGGGGAGGATGTGATATTGCGCTTGCGTCCGCAGAAGTTACTGGTTGAAAACGAGGAGGGGGGCGAGAGTGGAGTGGAGGAAGCCAGAGATGGTGGCGGCGAGAGATAGGGTGGAGACAGCCTCGAGGGAGACGGTTCGAGGGCCGGATCTTTGTTCGGTCGAGAGCTGGTGGCTGCTGTTCTTACGAATGAGAGCTCTATTATTATTGTAATTTCAATAATAATGAGATATTTTAGGGGATGGTATCTTTTCTCTCCGTGAAATACAGGTCTGTTTGTTTCCTGCCAAGTCAGCCGACAGCTTTGAACTTTTCGGTTTGCCCTGTTACAACCACTCGAATCTCGCAGGGTCGAGTGTTATTTCCGGCTGTAAAGTAGACGTTGGCTTTTGGTCGCTTGGCAACACTGGATCGATGGGAGAGGTCTTCAGTATGGAAGCAAAACCCTCGTGCATCCTGGAATTGGAGAGCAACCGCTATTCTCCGTGGGTATTGAAGTTCTTTGCCACACTTTCGTTGTTTGTTAGCGTGACGCTACCAGCCTATTCGGTTAGCAATCATCCTTATCAGGTCGGGCCGACGGGGCTTAAAGCCGAAGATACCAGTAATAACTCAGTCACTGTGACCGAGGTGCATTCGGGTGGTCCCGCCGGAGGATTAATTGAAGTAGGTGATCGCATTTATGGAGTAAACGGCAATTCCCTTTCGAACAGCTATTTCACCAACTTGGGCAGTGGGAGGCATTGGGATCCGAGGGTTTACCTTGGGAATGCGATTACGGAATCGGAGTCAGGCGATGGTCAAATCACCTTCGATCTTGAGCGGGGTGGCAGTCGCATTGATGTCACGCTCCAGCTACGAATTACGAACACCGCCTACAGCGCCACCTGGCCAAAGAGCTGCCCAAAGTCCGATCTCATCATTCAGCAGACTGCGGATAAATATGTAGCGATGATTAACGACTGGCTGACCTTTAAATCGGGCGGCCACATGACGTCCTTCATTTTACTCTTCCTCCTCTCAACCGGAGAAGAGGAGCACCTCGATGCGGCTCGGACTTTAATGGATAGTTTGGAGGTACAAGAAGTAAAAACTGGTCTCAACAATGCCAGATCAAACAATTGGTATGCCTCGCTCAACACCATTGCCCTAGCCGAGTATTATATCCGAACCGGGGATGCCAGAGTCCTCCCGAATTTGCAAAACAGAGTCAACCAGGCCTTCGCGACTGAATCGGTTGGTGGCTGGGGGCATGGTTGGAGCGTCGGAGAAACTGGATATGTCCAAGCGGACTATGTTGGCAGCGGCTTGGTGAACGCGGTGGGTGGCCAGGTGTTCGTGGGGGTTGCTCTCGCGCGTGAATGTGGCGTCGATATGACCGACGCAGATTTTGAGAAGTCACTCCGTTATTACTATCAATCGGCAGGGGTTGGCGCCCCGATTTACGGTGATCACCGCTATAATGAAGGAGGCGCCGTTAACGGTAAGCTCTCGTTGATTGGCGCCGGTCTTTCCATGCTGAATGAGCCTTACGCTTCGGCCGCCAAAATGATCGGCGCCATGGATGGCTATAATGCCGACGGCTTCGAAGGGGGACACTCCGGAAACTTCGGGAATGTCCTCTGGCGCTCCATCACTAGTGGTCTGAACGAAGATGACGATTCCTATCGCTACATGATGGACACCATGCGCTGGTATTTCGAACTCTGCCGTGACTACGACGGAACTTTCACCCTTCTTCCCGCCTTTGATTCGACCCGTTACAGCAGTGATAACTGGGGCGCCATGGTAGGGCTAAACTATACTGCAGCCCGCAACCAACTGCGCATGACCGGCGCGCCTCCCACGGCCCACAGCGTTATCCGCCACGTTCCAGAAGTCATTCCCAAGCATCATGAGTATTTTCTCATTACTCATGCGGAAGGCTATACTGACGCCGACTACGGAGACAGGATGGCGGATTGGATTGTCAACGGCAGCCTTGCCGATATACGCAAAAACATGCGGCATTGGCATCCTAAGGTTCGCTATCATGCGTCGATGGCCATTGGTCACCGTGCCAATGGCGCTAACCTTGATCCCGTTAATTCCGACGGTGATCCCGACAACGACCTGACCGATCCAGCGGTGGATATCGTCATCGAGGCCATGGAAAGCGATGATGCCCGCGTCCGTACCGCGGGCCTTAAAGGCATCACCGGACTGGAGCCTTTTCACACCTCGGCTTATGAAGATTTTAACTACGACTCAGACGATTATCGCCGAATGGCGCCTTACGTTCTCGATATTCTTCGCAACCCTGACTCCGATCACTGGGAGCTGGACGCCGCCACTTGGGCGATGACTAAAGTGCCGACAGACATCGTCCGCGATAATGTCGACGCCTTACTTCCGCTCCTGCAATATGAATACGTTTGGTATGTGCGGATCGGCGCTTACCGGGCGTTAAGCCGACTCTCTGGCGCGGATCTGGCGCCGCACATTATGGCGCTTCTTGATTGTTATGTTATGGAGACCAGTAACACTGCGCGTGGCGCAATCGTTTCGGGTGTTCAGGACGATATTAATAGCGTTCGCGGCCACCTCAGCGATGCTGAGTTTCAACAAATTCTGGATATCCTGGGCGATGATGTCTCAGGGGGTGTTTATCCTCGAGATCAGGGATATCAGGGCGCCGGCGGTCATTCCTATGAGGCGCAGACCATGGATATCCTTACCGAAACTTTCACTGTGGAAGAGCTGGGCACGATTGCTGATGACATTAACAGCGTCTTCAGTCGATTCAGTAACCCAAGGCTCCAGGGGTTGTCCGGACAGCAGACTTTCTTTAATAAGGTGGCTCGTTGGCATGAATATAACGATCTTTGGAGGGCGACACCAGAGGAGATAAGTAAATTTCTTCCTGGTTTCAAAGCGCTCTTGCTTAGAGGTGAGAATGACATTGTGACCTGGGACGACCGGTACGAAGAAGCTAAGTATTTCTTTGAGTTTATTATCGACGAGCTCAATGCCTATGAAAGTGCAAATGGACTGGTGGGACCTTATCTTTCCTATGATTTTACGGGCGATCCGGCTATGATTCTCGGGTCAAAACCCGCGCCATTCCCGGACCACGAAGACCAGGGTATCCACTACAAACTTGAAAATGGATCGGGCATAGTCGTTGAGAATCACGGCATGAATGGATTTTCCGCGGATGCGGAAATGACTGATCCGGCAGGCTGGTCCAGCGAAGGCATTGCTCCGTTCAGCAATTACAGCCTCGATGCCAACAAGGCTTGGGTATTTGCCGATAATCCTCACCTGAGAGATCGTGAAACATCGAGTCGTTTAGAAGAACGCATTCGTGACGGCAGCTATATTACTTCAGCCTGGATTCGCCTGAACGATATATTGCCCGACGAGAGTGCGCACTACGTCGTATTGTCCGCCCTGTATGATTTCGATTTTGGAGTTCGTCGTTTGGAAGTCGG
>JBCDBW010000117.1:0-13731 GCA_039182965.1 Verrucomicrobiota bacterium | reverse complement strand
GCTTTCGTAAGGATGATTGGTGTAGCTCTGATCAGGATAGCGAAACATCCGCCCCGTAAACGCCGCCGCTACCGTGTTGACATCCAACTCGGTATACCCGCCATTCACTCCCATAGTGAACAATTCAAGTAACTCCCGACCAAAATTTTCGTTGATGTGCCCCCGTCGACTCTGATCAAGATTCAACATCGCCATCATCGCTTCCGACCAGGAGACACCTCTCACCAAGGTTCCAAAATTTCCTAACGCATGCCCTCTGATGAGTTGCAGATGTTTGAACATGAGGGTGTATCCCACCTCCCCGGGAAAGGTCCCGATGTCGACCGGGAAATGATCAACCCAAAACTTGAACATCTTCGCCGCCAAAGGCGCCGCATTCCGCATCTGGTCCATATACCAACCCACCAGCTGCGTTTCGCGATAGTGATAGGGAAAATTCTGTCCGTCCCCATTCGAAAAGTTGGCCGCCCACGCCGGCAACGGAAACGAGGACCAATCCTCAACCGACAGCACCAGGGAATCCACCGCCGCCGCCACCCCGCCGTCCCGCCCCAACTCATACAGCGCTTCGCGCTCGGCAGGCGAACCACCGAACCCCGCTCGATGAAGCAAATGATCGGCATGACGACGCGACCACTGCCCGTCTGACAAAGGCGAGAGCATGACACGAATTCCCGAAAAGAGAGTGCCCTACCTCTACCATTTAATATGTCTAGAAACAATGTTTAATTATGGAAATTATAGTATTTGACTTAGGGTTTGTGTATTTTCCTCCTCAGAAGCCTGGTCTGACCGCTCACCACAAACCACGATAGCTCATACCTCCTGGCTCCGTTTCCAATAAGTCTTCTTCAAAACCAATGAAACGCACTACTTGCCTCCTCTCTGCTTGTTGTCTCATCGCCATCCCAAGCATCCTTAAGGCAAACCCCCTCGTCTACGAAGGCACCAATGGCGGTCTCGGCGCCGGCAAACACATCGTCTTCATCGCAGACGACCACGAATACCGCTCCGAAGAAGCCCTCCCCGCCCTCGCTCGTATCCTCGCCAAACACCATGGCTTCAAATGCACGGTCCTCTTCGGCATCGACGACGACGGCTATATCAAACCCGGTCACCCCAACATCCCCGGGATCGAAGTGCTCGATGACGCCGATCTCATGGTCGTCTACACCCGCTTCCAAAACTGGCCCGACGATCAAATGCAGCACTTCGTCGACTACCTCGACCGTGGCGGCCCCGTCGTCGGCCTCCGCACTGCCACGCACGCCTTCCGAATCCCCGCCGACGGCACCTTCCACAAATACTCGCAAGGCACGAAAGACGAATCCTACGAAGGCGGCTTCGGCCGACAGGTCCTCGGCGAAGATTGGTCCGGACACTACGGCAAAAACAACACCTCCAGCACCCGCCTCGATATCGTCGCAGAAAATAAAGATCACCCCGTCCTCATCGGCATCGATAAAATGCACGCCGCCTGCGGTGGATACTTCACGGAACCCCTCGAACCTTCCACCATCCTCGCCATGGCCCAACCCCTCCAAGGAATGAACCCCGATGACCCCGCCGATCCCGAGAAGGAACCCGTCCCCGGTATCTGGGTCCGCTCATACCCCGCCGCCGATGGCCAAACCGAAGGCCGCGTCTTCACGACCACCTACGGCGCTTCCAACGATCTCCTCGACGAAGGCTTCCGCCGCGCCCTCGCCAACGGTTGCATCTGGGCCGTCGGCCTCGAAGACAAAATCACCCCCGACCTCGACGTGTCCCTCGTCGGTCCCTACCATCCCTCCTGGGCCAAAGCCAACCGCCCAACACGCAATCCCAAAACCAAACCCGAAGACCTCGCCGGCTGGGATACCCCCATCTTCCCCATCGAAAACTAAACCCACCAAAAGGTAGGGACGATCCTCCGGATCGTCCGCAACGCACTTCCAAAAGCAATCCCGTCCGGCCACAAAACAACGGTGGGGCGAGACGCCCCTGTCGACGTGTCCTTCGTAGCTTTCGCGAAGAATGGAGCCTCCGCAGCGTAGCCCTTCGTAACTCGAGCAATCAACTTTCCGTCCACCCTTTTGTCCGCTATCCGCCAAAAGCCCAATAATCATCAACCTAGTTCCTAGCGTCGCTCGAGTGAAGAAGAGCAAAGCAAGGACGACACCTCTCAACCTCCCAACACCATTCTCCCCAAAAAATGAAATCCATCTCAACCTTCATCACCCTCGTCCTAGCACTCACCCTCTCCAACGCCGCCGACCCCTTCCACGTCTACGTCCCCTCGCGTGACACCGGCGAACTGCTCATCATTGAAGGCATCCCCACCGAGGATGACGGTCTCACCCTCGCCCTCGTCGATGAAATCAATCTCGGTTTCCCCGCCACCACCATCGTCGCCCATCCCGAAAAACCCCTCCTCTACATCTCCACCAACAATTCCGAATCCGATCCTGCCCCCGGCGCCCTCGTCACACTCGATCCCGCCGGCGACTATCACAGCGACGATCCCCTCGAACTGAAGCACGGCTACGCCTACCTCTCCCTCGATCGCGCCAATCGCTTCCTCCTCGGCGCCAACTACCGCGGCGGTCAAATCGACGTCTATTCGCTCAAAGAAAACGGCGCCCTCGGCCCGCGCGTCGCCGCCCTCGACGAAGGCCGCCCCACCGCCCACTGCGTCCTCCCCTCACCCGATAACAGCTTCGTCTACATCCCCTACGTCAAAGACCAAAACGCCCTCTACCAATACCAATTCGATCCCGCCTCCGGGAACCTCACCGCCCTCGACCCCCTCAACGCCGATCCCCCGGAAGGCACCGGCCCACGCCACATGGCCTACCACCCCACCCTCCCCTTCGTCTACTTCAGTAATGAACAAGGCATCGGCGTTTCCGTTTACGAGAAACTCGAATCGGGCCAACTCAAGTTTAAACAAAACGTCGAGGTCATTCCCGCTTCCGAACGCCCCGAGAAAGGCGCTTCCGCTTCCGATATCACCATCACCCCCGACGCCAGATTCCTCTTCACCGGCCAACGCAGCGGCGATGAAACCGCCCTGCCCAATGCCATCAACCGCTACCGCATCAACGACGACGGACAAGTCGAACACCTCGGCGCCACTCCCGCCGACGCCATCCCGTGGGGCCTCGCGCTCTCACCCGACGGCCATTTCCTCCTCGTCACCGCCTTCAAGGGCGGCACCCTGACCGCCTATGAGATCACCGAGGACGGCGACCTCATAAAAGCCGCCTCCCTCCCCATCCCGGAAAAAATTTCCGATCTGGTCACGCGATAACACGATGATTCATAATCATCGTCCTCATCCATGTCCGACTCCGCCCCGACCAACGATCCCTTCGAGGAAGCCCGTAAAGACGGCCCCGTCCTCAAATGCCCTTTCCAAGGCGAGGACATCCCCATGATCCTCCGGGGAAAAGATGTCCGCGCCGCCGCCAAAGACTGGGAAACCTACAGCTCCGACGCCCCTTTCCGCGTCCCCATTCCCTCGGAAGAAGAGTTCCGCCGCATGCGTCAACTCCCCATCGAAGTCAATCCCCCCGAACACACCGCCTACCGCAAGATCGTCGAGCCCTTCTTCAAGCGCGCTAAAAAACCCGAAGTGATCGCCAAAGTCGAAGCCCTCTTCGACGACCTCATCCGCCAGGCCCTCGCGAGTGATTCCATCGAGGCCGTCTACGATTTCTCCCTCCCCGCCCAATCACGAGCGCTCACCTACCTCCTCGATGTCCCCGAGTCCGAAGCCGATACCTACATCGGCTGGGGCATGCACGTCTTCGGCGACAAAAACCCCGAGCACCGCGCGGGCGATGCCCTCGAAAACTATCTCTCCGAGCAATTCGATCGCGCCGAAGCTAATCCCGGCGACGGCTTTTTCTCTGCACTCACAAATGCCACCTACAACGACCGCCCCCTTAATCGCGAGGAAATGATGGGATTCGCCAATCTCACCTTCGCCGGCGGCCGTGACACGGTCATCCACTCGATCTCCGGCGTCCTCCACCACTTCGCCACCGATCCCGGCGCCCTCCCATTCGTCCGCGAAGACCCCAAACGCATTGCGCTCGCCTCCGAAGAATACTTCCGATACCTCAGTCCCATCACCCATCTCGGCCGGGTCGTCCCCAAGGAAACGGATGTCCATGGGCACACCGTCCCTGCCGACGGCCGCGTCTCCCTCTGCTGGGCCAGTGCCAATCACGACGAAGAAGTCTTCGACGGCCCGAGCAAAATCAGACTCGACCGCAAACCCAATCCCCACATCGCTTTCGGAGCCGGAACCCACTTCTGCCTTGGCGCCCCCCACGCCCGCCTCATCCTCCGCACCCTCATCCGTAAACTCGTCGAGCAAATCGACCAAATCACCCTCATCGACGCCGAACCTCTCATCGAAGACGAAGCCACATTCTCCCGCGCCAACGGCTTCGCTTCCCTCAACCTTCGCTTCACTGCTCTCTCCTGACCACCCCTGACAAACGCGTCAAAAAGCGGAACAAATCTGCTACATAAACGTCGTGCCCATCCGGGTCTATTCGGGGTCTTTCCCCATTCACTTCCTCCCCACCACATTGATCGGCAACGGCAAATAATCCCCCTCTCGAATCATCCACACATCCAAAGCGGTCCGCATCGCTTCCTCCACCTCTTGCATCGCAGCCTCCCCCGCCAAATTCACCAGCTCAAACGGGTCCGCCTCCAAATCATACAATTCGAACACCGGCCGCGGATTCTCAAAATACATCCGCTCATACTCCTCCCCCAATTCCCCCGCCTCGCGCGCCGCCTGCATCGCCACCCACCCAATATTCGACGACATGTCCACCGGCGAATACGTCTTCTCCGGCGTCGCATTGTAGATAAAGTTATAACGCTTTGAGGTCACTGATCGCGATAAATCAAGCCCGTCCGTCCGTCCCAACGGGCCGGCATGCCACCCGCGCTCCGCATACACATACTCCCGCCCCTGAAACGGCTCCCCCAATAACGCCGGCAAAAAACTCACCCCCGTCATCCCCTCAGCCGGTTCCAATCCCGCCGCCGCCAAAATCGTCGACGCCAAGTCCACCCCACTAACTAACACTTCACTCGTCGACCCGGCCGCCACCTTCCCCGGCCACCGAACCAGCAACGGCACACGGGTCCCGCGCCCATACAAAGTCCCCTTCCCCCGTAACAAGGCCTCCCCATTGTCTCCCATAAAAATCACCAAGGTATCCTCAGCAATCCCCCGCTCTTCCAATACCCCCATCACCGACCCAAAGCCCGTATCCAAATCCCGCACCTCCGCCAAATACCGCGCATAATCCAGTCTCACCTCCGGCAAATCCGGCCAGTCCAGAGGCAACTCCAACGCCGCCGGATCAATTCCCTTATGATCTTCTCCCCACTTCCGATGCGGCTGGCTGAATCCAAAATACAAAAAAAAGGGCTTCCCCGCCGGTACCCGATCCAATACTGCTCCGAGCATTTCCGGGACCCGCTCTAATCCTTCATCCTTCGTCTTCACCCCCCGCACAAAATGATCAAAACGCCCCTCAAATGCTTCTCCTCGTACGCCCAACGCTTCCAACTTAGCAATTACATGCGCCGCATCCCGATTCTTCCCATCCAAATGCTGATGCCGCCCATCCATCCCCACCCAATACCCGTTCGCCCGTAAGACATCCGTAAAAAACACGACCCCAGGCCGGGCCGGCTGCGCAAATCGCGTCGCCCCGATCCCCACCGGCGATCGCCCCGCAAAAATTGCCGTCCGCGACGGCGCACACTGCGGCGCCGCCGTATACGCCCGCTCAAAGCGCATCCCCTCCGCCGCAAATGCGTCCAAATTTGGCGTAATCCCAAACCGCAAGCAGTTCACATCGCCATACGCCCCCAGATGCGGCACGCTGTGATCATCCGACAATACCAATAACACATTCGGCCGCCCCTCACTCGCCAACCCCGCCGACATCGATAAAACCAGGACTGCTAGCAAACAAATAAATAGTTTCATGAGATCGTTTGTCCTAACACTTGTTAGATATGCGCCGCCACCGCTTCCCCCATCGCCGCATGCTCGTTCTGATCAAAGTGCAACCCATCCGTGGCGCTGACCACGTGCACTTCCCCCGCATCAATAAACCCACACCCATGCCGATCCGCCACCGCTCGATATAGTCCCGCCAAGCCCCGTGACGTCTCCACCGCTCCCGCAAACCCCTCGCACTGGTCATAAACCGACTCCCGACACAGCGCCGGACAAATCAAAGTCAGCTGCATCGGCGAAAATTCCAATCCCTTCGCCAATTTCACCAACTCCTCCATCCCCGCCGCAATCCCCGCCGCGTCCAACCCAAACTGCTCCTTCAAATCGTTCGATCCCAACCCCATCAACATCAGGTCCACCGGCATATGCGTCTCCACCGCCACCGGTAAAAACGTTTTCCCATTCCGATCCTCCCACTCCGAATCGTCAAACACGGTCGTCGGCCCTACCAGTCCGTCTTCCACCACCAAATACCCGTCCCCCAACAGCCGCTGCGCCACCCGCGGCCACCGCGTCTCCGCATCATAACGCCCATGCGTCACCGGATTCCGCCCCCAGGTATTCGAATCCCCATAGCAAAGCACCGACTTCATCCCCCCACCCTAACGACTAGCTTCCCAAACCGCCATTCCCAATTCCACCACTCCTCCACATCAACTCAACCCGACCGCTCATTCCCACTGCCCCCGTTGCGTCTTAACCAATACCAACACCACGTCTTCAAAACCCCATGCTGGCATCGATGGTGCTAACGGATCATATTCTCACACAAACCCCCACACGATAGCAAAGGCTTTCTCAGACCAACCTGCGCTCGTCGAGTTCGTCGGTCCTCTCACAACGGGCAAGACTCGTGAAAAATTCCCCGCCGGTGGCTCCGGCGTGGTCCGCTCCTAGTTCTTAATTCGCTTAAAGGTGGCAATGATCCATCGGGTCGAACCCAACTCCTGGTTCGTATCCATGACTGAGATAAGTTCCCACCCATCTTCTCCCATTCTATTGAACTCATTCTCAATGTTAGCCAGATCAACCTTGCCTCCAAGCATGCCCTTACCATCGTATTTCTTAAGGCAGTATTCAAAACGATTCATGTTTAGTCTTTCGGTTAACTGATAAGGCATCTCTTCAGGTCGCCTCGCTTGAACATTCGCTGATTGCCACGGCAACGGCGAATATAATTTCCCGCAAAGTTTCTAAGTCAAATACCCCGGCGCCACCACAGACTGATCGAGGGCGCGCACTGATTCTCGGAAGAGTGCCTTCTAGTCAGAAAAATACTCTTCCATCCTCTGAAGTCTCTCATCGACGATTCCCAGCTGAACCACCGTAACCAGCTCATTGGCATCAAGAGAGAATTTCTTCCTGATCTTGAAGGCGATCTCTCCAGAGTCCGACTTGGGAATCTCGGACCGGAGCTCGAGATCGGACAATCGCAGCAAAATCTTCCCACCAAAAAATGACTTCTTGAAGTTGATGCTCTCGATGGTTCCAAACGGAATCTCAACTTTCTTGATCTTCGATTTGAGAACACCGACTAGCGCATCCTTCGGTTGAAACTCCACAAGAATGAGGGACTTTTCCAGCGCGAGCATTCCCGAGCATTCCGCCAACCCGCCCAGGTGATCACTGATTCTGAATGGGACGGTTGTCATTACAGCATGTTTCTTCGGGACAACAAGACTGTCGAAAAAGCCCCTACCTTGAAGTGCCACTCGTCACAGACCCAAAAAGTGATTTTTTAAATGCCTCGAGAAGCGAATAGAATGACGCATGGCGAACCATCGACCATTCCAGGCTTTGTATGGGGCCTTAACTTTCAAGCGAGTTTTTCAAGAATGTTGACGAGAGGCTTTTTCGACAGTCTCAACGTCCGAGTCTAGCCGATCCACACAGGGAGGCGCCAGATCGAAACAGGGTTTAGGTTGGTAGTGACCAGTATCATGTCAACTCGCAGCGGGTGTGGATTGGCTACGACGCATTATTGTCCGCCAAGCGACGACAAGACTTGTACAACAGCCACCCGCTCGATCCTGCGAGGGCAACTAAATATAGAGTTGTGCCCCAATTCCAGAGTTTCTCACTAAGCGATGGTTCAGGGATTCCACCTTCTCTTAGTCCTGAAATGATGACTACAAAAGGTATTTGGGTGCCGATAAAGACGCAGAGGAGAAGAAAGATCAGCCCTAGAGCGCAAATCGTCTGATAGTAGTACGATCGATGGATCGCCTTAAGCTTGTCTGTAGTGGAGCACATCAGACATATGCCGACGAAAACATAGGTGTACGCTATGATTCGGGCGAGGTAAGGCCATTCAAGTTCCATTCCCTGCAGGAAGCGCGCCACACCGAGAATCCATTCTGTAAGTAGAGGCACCGGCTTCCCGGGGAAAACGTGCTGAACCATTCTCTCCCAGTTCTCCAAGAATCTCGGAAACCCAACGATGAATGTCCATCCTAGAAATGCTTGAGCGCAGAGTAGCGTGATGTGAGCAATACGATACAAGAGGGACTCCGGTCAATTCGGATAACGTCAAAGAGATGCGACCTGCGGTCCGAAGCCATGACTAGTTCGCATCGTTAGTTTGAGGTTACCTGAGCTAAGATGCAACCGGCTAAAATCAAAAAGAAGCAGGTTCGTATCCTCGCCTTGTTCTCCCATTCCAGTTTAGGTGCTTAGATGTCGGAGAATGGTAGCGCGATCCTGCCGAAGATCGCAGACCCCAAGCACGATGACGCCGCGGGATTCGATGGAATAAAAAATTCCGATTCTTCGGTCGCGAAGGACGAGACGATGATAGCGCTCAGAGTAGCGCGGCGCCATCTCCGGGTTGATCCGAAGTAAGCGCAGTGTCGAATCAACGGCACTAAGAAAATCTGTCCCTGAACCTTCGACGGCCTCCTCGCGGCGAGCGAATTCCCGAAGCAAATCAGCCTCAGCGCGAGCCGTCCAGACCGCTTCAGGATTCACGGCGCGCGAGGATGCGTGCTTTTACTTCCTCCCACGGCGATCCTGAGGAGGGATCTTTCTCATATTGCTTGAGACGTTCATCCAGGAGCTTGATGATTTCCGGATCAGGCTGTTCAGCGATGCATTCGGTTGCATCCTCGAAGAGCTCCGCTGCGAGCGCCAGTTTGCGCTCGGGTGAGAGTTCCTGAAGCTCGGGATACTGCTCGACGATCATACGATTAGGTTACCTCGTTGTCGGTAGAGCGTCAACGGGACCTTTTTCTGGGAGAACGTCAGAGACATGCCGATCCTATCCGAGAGCGGCAGTCACAAACAGGGGTAAGTGTGGAACTAAACAGGGTCTCTCGACTCATAGCGGGATAGGATTGGCATCGTCGGCATGTTATGCTCGTGTGATTTTCAGGGACGACCTTCGTAGTCAGAAAACCAAGTCTCTGGATCGTCAGAGTCTAAAATCATCATAAAGGAATAGCTGATCGTCACAAGCCAACTCTCGATCGTTCGGGTGTCGTCCTCGCTGATTAAGTTGTTGCTCTGGAGCATCCCGTCGGGATGAATCGCCCACGCCCGGCCGAGGTGGATGATGCCTATTAGATCATTGGTCACCTGCCGATCAACTTGGTCTCCGTTGCTCAATTCGGGAGCAAGTGCTCGAAGGCAATCCATCAATTCGTGATAGTTGTCTGGATTGAGAGTTCCTCGATACGGTCGGAGCGAGCCAAGGAATCCACCCTTCCATTTCGGATGCTCGAAGTCTTCGTTCCTCCCGGAGTGAAAGCTCAATAGTTGCTTTGCTTCGTCGGGAATCATTTTCAAAGCATAACGTTAGAGGCCTGCCAACCGCTCCTGGAAGCGCACCTCCGGTTCTGGTTGAAGTTCCGAATCACCCGCCGCCCTCGACTCTGGAGCGGTAGCGGGTTGGTCAGCGCCGCCTTGTTCTGCTCGCAAGGGCCACGGGCTCAAATCATCCTAAGCGAGCACGGCGACCTCAGAGGCGATCTCGTTTCCCTTTTCCCGTTTGGCACAATCCAAATCGTAAGCCAACTGAAGGCGTAACCACCTTCCTTCAGACGTGCCGAGGTAGCGCGCCAGACGCAGATCGTATTCCGGAGTGCACCGTCTCCTGCCCAACTTCATATCAGACAGATGGCTCTCAGGTATCCCTGTCGCCTGTGCCATCTCCTTTTGAGTAACATCAATTTCCTCAAGCGTCTCTTTCAAGGCGCTCGCGAAAAAATTCTCAAGGGGGATCATCTCGTCGGGTTTCATGCTGCTAATGATAGTCTTCAATCTTTATGTCATGAGAATTCCCGTCTTCCCACCGAAAAACGATTCTCCACTGTTGATTCACTCGAATACTCATCCGGTCATCCATATCTCCGCTCAATTGCTCCAAATGGTTTCCTGGCGGAAAACGGAGATCCTCAGGTGACGCAGCAGTATCAAGTTCCATTAATTTCGATCGCGCCCTCGCCTGAATGTCATGAGGAAGCTTCTTGCTGAACCTCCCTGAGAAGACCTTTTCCGTCTCACGGCAGGCAAATGATACGATCACTGAGGAATAATACCCATATTTAGGTATCACGCAAGGAAGAAATACCCTAGATAGGGTATCGGCTTATTAGGCAAGCAGAACGTTGACCCTGCTTAGTGTTTCATATGAGAGGCAGTGCCGACTAAACCGGGATCCTTCCGCGCCCGACAATCATTGCCAAAACATAAATCGCAGCGCAGAGAGCTGATCCAGCTGCGATCCAAAATCCTATCATTCGGCCACTCCAATTCGTCTGTCGCTTCGCCAATATCAAAGCTCCAACTACCACCAGTGGAATCGCAGAAAAAAATCCGCTCAATTCGATTATGGACGGAATAGGCCATCGCTCTGCATTGCTGGCATACGCCAGAAGCGGGAGAACACCACCGGCGAAAAACAAATTCAGAACGATGAGATTACCGGTTCGCCTCCCGAGAACCCCAGCCACGACAGCGAGCACCGCAAGGACGAGAAAAGGGATCGCGTCTTCGTGAATCATCTCTTAGCAGAACGTTTAGGGTATGCGACGGCCTACCGGCTGCACGCTAGCGCTCTGGCACCAGAGCGGCAAATTCCCTAAGATCTTTCACATCACATCGGGTAGGCTGTTCGTATCACCCCCTTGTTCGGGGTTCATGGTCTTGGGATATCGAGGTCTCTGCAGATTTTTGCCGCCAGGACGTCGCTGACTTCGCTGTGACGCGGCACGGAGGACTTCCTTCGGTCAGCTGGCTTCCACCAAATAGAATGTCGCCCTCCCTCACGAAGCAATTCGCACCCATGCGCCGTAAGGTGTCGAATGAGCTCCTTCCTCTTCACGCCGGGATGGGGACTTCTTCGAACTCGCCGCTGATTAGCTTCCGAGCCTCCTCGCGGTTCAGCTCAATGATGTCATTCAGCGCTTCGCAAAGAGCTTCGAGCAGTTCCTTTCGGGTCTTCTCCTGGGCATTCACGCCGGGAACTTCCTCGACCCATCCAATCCACCAGTCGCCATCCTGCCTAATAATCGCTGTAAATCCGGAATCCATGTGAATATGGTCGGGCTAATCTCGGACAACATCAAGTGCCTAGCGCTTGCCGCCCGGGCGCCGCAATCCAACTAAGATTCCGCACGAAAAAAACAAGGTCACCGCGCCGAGTAATACCCAAAGGCTCGAGCCCCCTGACCAAAGTCCAAATACAAGGGCGGGACCACTCAAACCTCCCATCAGCACCAGACCGCATAAAAGGAGTAAGATGCCGAATATCGCTGGTCGTGTTCTCATCTGATTTCCCCGAACGTCAAAGGTCTGGGACCGAACGTATCCGGTCCGCGCCACTGAAAAGGGTAGCCTGCAGTGGGTGCTGCCGTCGAAACAAAACGCGTGGGCTGGAGGTTCCCAGCACCTGCTTGTTGTGCGTTTATAGTTCTTCCTCTTTAACGGGAATGAGCTTCATCAGTGCCCGCTGCAACCCCGTCTTGAGGCTTCGATTCCCATGGATCGGAATCACCAGCCTCTCGATTCGCCCCTCCTGCAGATAAATGTGATGACTTCCCTTAATCCTAGCCAAGGTCCATCCCTTGGCTTCGGCAAGCTCAGCCATCCGCTTGCCGCTGATCGATTTCATACAGCGAGCTCAAGCACTTGGCCGTCTTCTTCTGATTCCTTCTCTTCGCCGGCCTCAAGCCACGCGGCGATCGCCTCGCGGAGGTTCGCTTCGATCTCTTCCAAAGATTCCCCCTGAGTCATGCATCCGGGAAGAGCGGGCACTTCTGCCCAGTAGCCGCCCTCCTCAGCTTCATGAATAAGCGCTTTAAGTGTCATTGCCTAAGCCTAGCACCGGATTCCTGGTCTAGAAAGAGTCTTTCTTCCCAAGCCATTTCTTCGCACAACGTCGAAGTCCACACATCCGCTACCGGGAGCGCGCCTCCGATTCAGGTTGAGGTTTGTCCTTACCCGCTGAATCCGACTCGGCGCGGGTAGCGGATTGTGGTGCGACGCCTTGTTCGATCCGTTCTTTGATTGCGTGCTCTTTGTTCTGACCGAGCCGCAGATCAATCTTGTCCTCGATGTCAGGAATGTGGAGTGGCGCGCCTCGCTCCAGTGGCTTCCACCCGTGATCCAGCGCGTAGAGGATCACCTCTCGGACCGTATAGGGCGTGATAACGAACTGATTGTCGAGCATGGCGCTACCATCTTCAAAGTCTGTCCGATCTTGAAGGTACGGAAACGGAGCAGACAAAACCTGCCCATCGTCAGCATCAGCCATGACGTGCAACGAAATATCCCAATCGGTTCCCTTCGCCGACCAAAGGTAACGCCGATCATGGACAGTGATCTTCCTTAGGCCTTTCTTTGGGTATGCCATTTCTAGATCGAACGTCAGAGTGATGCGACCTGCGAAACGGAGTCGCAACGCGTTCGGAACGTGACTTTGAGGTGGCCGAAGCCTAAAAGCGAGCGGCTAATCCCAATGAAAAGCAGGTTCGTATCCACGACTTGTTCGACTTTATGGATTCAGTCGCTCCCGAATCCAATCTGGGTCCTGCCTAAGGTCGAGAACCGCCCAGACGATCGCAACGTCGTTCTCAAAGGTGTAGAAGATCCCGTATGGGAATACTCGGCTGAGCAGGCGATGATAATCTTGGTAGACGTTATTGTGGATGCCCGCGGTGATTCTCAGGCTCTCGATGTCGGCCCTGAGACAGGAGCTGAAATAGTCTCCGAGTCCGGCGTCCTGCGCCTCGTAGAACCGATAGCCCTCGTTGAGATCTGCGAGAGCGTCATCCGAAATCCGGATCTTGGTCATGCGCGTCCGACGCTTCCCTTGACTGAATCCCAATCGTGCAACTGGGCATCCCCGGTGCGAACTCGCTCACGGCGTTGGTCCAAGAGCTTTTTTTGCTCCTCGGGGATCTCAAGGCGATCGAAGCGCTCTCGAAGGTCTTGCCACAGAGCTTCCATCATCTGGAGTTTCTCCTGAATCGAAAGGCTCTTAATCTCGTCCGTGGTCATGTTGAGACTATAGCTTGGAGGGCAGTCCGTGGCGATTTTCTTTTATGTTGAACGTCCGAGGCATGCGACAGGTTGCCGACACCGCCGCATCGCCACAGGAGTTAACTTGCGGTCAATCATACCACCTTCGAACCAAGACGGGTAGCCTGTTCGTATCGCCGCCTTGTTCGCTGTTACTTCAATCGCTCACG
>JBCDBW010000116.1:0-13842 GCA_039182965.1 Verrucomicrobiota bacterium | reverse complement strand
GAAAAAGATAAAGGCATCCCTCCCTTCCTCATCCTCTACTCCAGCGGCATCGGACCGCGCACCAACCCGCTTCGGCCCGTCTACGCCAATGCCTTCGCCGGGGCCCTCCGCGACGCCGGCATCGAAGCCGCCGTGATCGATGGAAGCGATCGCGACCACGGCCAAATCAACCAACGCTTCGGCGATCCCGAAGACGACAAAATAACCGGCGCCGCTCAGGGATTCCTCGAGAGCCTGCTCAACACGGAAACATCTTCCCCCGCACCTCTCTCGTTCACGCGCGATTACATTCCCGGCACCACCGACACTAAGGGCAACTTCATGGGCGGCACGGAAACGATGCGTATCATCCCCCACAACGACCAACTCTTCGCAGGACTCAGTTTCTGGACCGACCAGCGCGGCGACGATCCCTTCCCGGGTGCCCAAATCATCGTCAAATCGGGTCCCGACGAACCCTGGCAAGTCTCCAGAAATATCCCCGGCGCCATCCGTGTCTCCGCCCTGGAAACGATCACCTTCACTTCCGATCACGATGGCAACCCACTCCCGAACCCCGTTTCCCTCCTCGTCGCCGATGCCGGTCTCGCCACCGCCCGCGACGAAGGCCCGATGCACGCCCATGTCTTCGAGAATCACGATTGGTCCAAAAGCACGGTCCGCGAGAACGCCCCGCGCGCCTTCATCCGGGCTTTCGGCTCCCATCAAGACGCTGAAACCGACATCGCCCACATCTTCGCCGGCACCGGCGCCGGTGAAATCTATCGTGGCGCCTATAACCCGGAGGCCCCCGGAAACATCGAATGGCACCCCGAACCTGAATACGCCAACCCCGACTTCGACGGCGGCGCCTTCAAACGATGCCAGGGCTTCTGTGTCGCGAACGGAAAACTATACGCCTCCGTCTCGCCCCGCCTCCTCGAACGCCAGGACGGTCCCAATCCAGAATGGGTCGAGGTCTTCCGCTGGAACCCGGAAGAAAAAGCCGGCGCCGGCCTGCGTGGCATCACCGCCGTCCCCGCTCCCAACGGCGATCACGAAATCATCATCGGTTCACGTGAACAAGAAGGCCGCATCCTCCGCATCGACCCCACGAACCATTACCAAGTCGAGGTCGAACTCGACTCCCGCGCCTTCCTCCAGGAAACGCTCGGCTCATTCCGAGGCGGAAAACTCGTCGCTTACAACCAACTCGTCCCCGGCATCCACCCGGTCACCGGCGCCCCCATCCACTGGCTCTCCGTCGCCGGGATCAAACCCGGCGATATCAACGCCGCCTGGCTCCTCATCCGAAACGCCGATGCCACCTACGAACCCGTCCGCGTCCACGACCCCGTACATCCCAACCCCCGCCCCCTCGTCTCCACCCGCACCATCGCCTACGCCCCCTGGTCATCCAACGAAATCTACACCGGCGGATACGACGGCGCCGCCAACAACCGCCAAAACCACAACACCGCCTGGATCTACCGCGCCCAAGTCCCCTCGCCCTAGTCATCCCCCAAAAATTACCTCCATCATACTCGTACTCACAACCATACTCACTCTCCTGCCGACGGCCCCCCACTTTCCCACGGCCCGGTAGGGGCGAGCGGCCCTGCTCGCCCGCCGTTCGCCCTAAAGACTCTCGCCCACCAATCCACTCCCTCCCGCCCCCGGGTCCCGATCTCACTCGCGGTCCTCACCCTAGCCCCAAAGCACCCCCCTCCAGCCTCCATCCTTCTCTTAATCCTAATCACAATCCCTGCCCTCGACCTCCCCTGCCTCCCCATAAAAAACTTTGGGAAACATCCCCCCAAATCCTACGTTGAATTACCTGTTCCCTCATTACACCCTTCATATTCCCTCGCCCCAGCGGGGAATTCGCCCCTATAAAATGCGAAGCCAAACTAGAATAGTCTGCCAAAGGCAGACAAAGGGTTAGAGTGAGGGGAGAACCGTTTCCCTACGTAAGATGGTATCCACCACCCTCAACCCATGAAAACCACCCACCTTCTCACTCTCATCTTCGCCCTCGCCTCCATTAGCTTTCTTACCGCGGCGAAGCCGCAACCGGATGCAACGTTACGTTGCAATATCCTGTTCATCATCGTCGACGACCAATCCCCACTCGATCTCAAAATCTATAACCCAGATTCCCCCCTCGATACCCCCAACATCGATCGCCTCGCCGCCGAAGGCATGACGATCGACGACGCCCATCACATGGGCGCCTGGGTCGGCGGCGTCTGCACCCCCTCACGCCACATGATCATGTCCGGCCGCACCGTCTGGCATATCCCGGACAAACCAAACCGCTCCAGCAACAATCCGAACAACACCAACCCCGAGCGCGTCCCGCCCAACCTCGCCAATCACACCATGCCCGCCGTGTTCAATGACGCCGGATACGACACGATGCGCACCTGCAAAAACGGGAACAGCTACGAAGCCGCCAATGAACTTTTCACCGTCCGCCACGACGCCACCAAGCGCGGCGGCACCCCTGAAACCGGCAGCGAATGGCACGGCGACCAGGTCATGAACTATCTGAAGGAACGCCAGGCCAACAACGATACCGATCCCTTCCTCATCTACTACGGCTTCTCACACCCGCACGACGTCCGCGACGGTACGCCCGAGCTCCTCGAAAAATACGGCGCCGTCAATCATACCGATAAAGAAAACGTCCCGCCCGCCAATCCCAAACAACCCGTCCTTCCCCCCAACTACCTCCCCGAACACCCCTTCCACCACGGTCACCCCAACCTCCGCGATGAAGTCGCCGTTCCCGGCGTCTGGGAAAAACGCGACGAACGCACCATCCGCAACGAATTGGGCCGCGAGTTCGCTTGCAGCGAAAACATCGATATCCAAGTCGGCCGCGTCCTCGATCAGCTCGAGGAAATGGGCGAACTCGACAATACCTACATCATCTACACCGCCGACCACGGCATGGCCATCGGCCGCCACGGCCTCCAGGGCAAACAGAACCTCTACGAACATACCTGGCAGGTCCCCTACATCGTGAAAGGCCCCGGCATCGAACCCGGCACCCGCGCGAAAGGAAACATCTACCTCCTCGATTCCCTCGCCACCATCTGCGACCTCGCCGGCATCGCCGCCCCGCCCACCTCTGAAGGCATCAGCTTCAAACCCGTCCTCACCGGAGAAAAAGACACCGTCCGCGACACGCTCTACGGCGTCTACTGCGGCGGCACCAAACCCGGAATGCGCTCCGTGAAACAAGGCGATTGGAAACTCATCAAGTACGACGTCATGGACGGCGAAGTCCAGGAAACCCAACTCTTCAACCTCACCGAAAACCCGAACGAATACATTCCCGAACACCACGAAGACGCGAACATCGCCTTCACCGGCGTCACCCCGGAACCCAACCAAACCAACCTCGCCGACGACCCCGCCCACGCCGAAAAACTCGCCGAAATGGAAGCCCTCCTCCTCGCCGAAATGCGCCGCCTCCACGACCCCTACCGCCTCTGGAACCAACCCGACGACGGCCTCACCCCACCCCAAATCCCCGCCTCCAACACCATCCGAAAAGAAAAGAAACCAAAAAACAAAAAGTAACCGTCTCCAAATGGCGAAGCCGGTAGGGCGAGACGTCCGGGCCAGCTGCATCGTTCCTCCTGATACACTGTGTCCGCCCTTAAACCGAAGGTGCGGCTCGGCGTCCCTGCCGAGCCTCCGCAGCGAAGCCCAAAGGGCGAAGCGAGGACAAAAGCTCACGAGCTCCCAAAAAATTCCTCTCCACACCCTAAAACCGGCAATCCGCCCGGTTTCAAACCATCAGAAAAAATCTGCGGCATCTTCGGTCAAAAAATGCCTTCCTGACCTAGGTACTCAGCAATCTTCCTTCCCTTCTCTAGAATCTCCTCTGCCTTTCTGCCTTGACCTCCCAACTACCTCCGTCCTCTTCTGTAAACTTGCCCAACCTCAACTGGAACTCCAAGCAAGTCACCGACGGCTGGCAAATGGCCATGCAGTCCTTCTTCTGGGGCTTGGGTTTCACCGAGGAAGACTTCGATAAACCTCAGGTCGGCATCGGCGTGCCCCTTCTCGAAGGCAACCTCTGCAACGTGCACGCATACGAGCTCGCCTCCGCCATCAAAACCGGTTGCGCCGAAGCCGGCCTCATCGGCTTCCCCTTCGGCACCCCCGGTATCAGCGACAACCTCACGCAAGGACTCGAAGGCGGAAACGCTTCCCTGCCCTCACGCAACCTCATCGCCAACTGCGCGGAACTCGCCACGACCGGACACTGCTACGACGCCATGGTCGGACTCCACCACTGCGACAAAAACGGCCCCGGATTCGCCATGGCCCTCGCCCGAATGAACTACCCTGGCCTCATCGTCAGCGGCGGCACGATCCTTCCCGGATGCCACGACGGCAAAGAAATCACGTCCGCCACGCCCTACGACGCCCAGTCCGCCGTGTCCATGGGCAAAATGAGCGCCCAAGAAGCAAAAGAAATCGTGCGCCATGCCTGCCCCGGCCCCGGCGGCTGCGGCATCGCCGCCTCCTTCAATACCTGGGGCGTCGCCATGGAAGCCATCGGTCTCATGCTGCCAAACAGCTCGTCCAATCCCGCCGTCGATAAAGACAAGAAAACCGAATGCGCCCGCGTCGGCGCCGCCGTGCGCACCATTCTTGAAAAAAATATCCGCCCACGCGACATCCTCACTCGCCCCGCCTTCGAAAACGCCGTCGCCGCGATCGCCGCGATCGGCGGATCAACCAATGGCATCCTCCATCTCCTCGCCCTCGCCCGCGAGGCGAAAGTCGATTTTACCCTGACCGATATCCAACCTATCCTCCGTACCACCCCTGTGCTCTGCAATTTCGCCCCACGTGGCACCAAAACCATGGCCGAGCTCCACAAAATCGGAGGCACCGCCATGCTCCTGCGCCACTTCCTCGACGCCGGCATCCTCAACGGAGACTGCCTCACCGTAACCGGCCAAACCCTCGCCGAAAGCTGCGCCCAAGCCCCCGCTCTTCCCGAAGACCAAGAGCTCGTCGCCCCCGCCAAAACTCCATACAAAGCATTCTCCGATATCCAGATCTGCTTCGGCAACCTCGCGCCCGACGGAATCGTCTTCAAAGTCTCCAGCCTCCAGGACGCCACCTTCTCCGGCACGGCCATCTGCTTCGACAATGTCCGCGATGTCGTAACCGCCGCCCAAGACGGCCGCATCCAACCAGGCTCCGTCGTCGTCCTGCGATACCTCGGCCCCATCGCTTCCGGTATGCCCGAAGTGCTCCTCGCCTCCTCCATCCTCACCATCCCCGAACTCTACGGAAAAGTCGCCCTCATCTCCGACACCCGCGTCTCCGGCGTCAGCCACGGCGCCATCGGCGTCCACTGCGCCCCCGAAGCCGCCGTCGGCGGACCCATCGCCCTCATCCAAGACGGCGATACCATCCACTTCGACCTCCTCGCCGGCTCTATCCACCTCGATCTGCCCCACGCCGAACTCGGCAAGCGCCGCTCCAACTGGACCCCGCCCGCCCTAAATCCCGCTCGCACCTACCTCTACGACTTCGCCGCCACCGTCACCCAAGCCAACCAAGGCTGCGTCAGCCGCCGCGCAACAACCTAGGAACCTAAGAACCGATCAACCGATCAACCGTTTCTCTTCTTCCCCTTCCGCTCCAACCCCGCCCGATCCAAAACCCGCTCCATCGCCTCCCGCCGCTCCTTCAACACCGGCGCATACTCCGGATTCCCCACCTCGTTCGTAAACTGCTTCGGATCATTCTCCATGTCATACAACTCCTCCCCCCCGTCGTTATACCACGTGTAGACCCAGCGCGGCCCGCGCAATGAATACCCGCTGTCTAACGACAAAGCCCCGTCCTCACGCACCACCGCCGAATGATCCTCCAACACCGGCACCAAACTCACCCCCTGCACCCCCTCCGGCACCGGTAACCCCGCCAGCTCCGACAAAGTCGGATACAAATCCATCAACTCCACGATCGATTCCGTCCGCCCCGGCTCAAGCCCCGGCACCGACATCAACAACGGCACCCGCAACACTTCCTCATGCAGATTGCTCTTCTGCCAAAAATCATGCTCCCCCAAATGATACCCATGATCGCTCGTAAACACGATCGCCGTGCTCTCCCGTAAACCCAATCGATCCAATTCATCGATTATCCGCCCCACCTGTTCGTCCATAAACGTCACCGACGCATAATACCCCGCCCACATCCGCTTGATGTTGTCCGGATACTGCCCAATGCCACTCTGCTCCGAGTTGCTCCGCGCGATCGCCAACGGAGGCATGTCATCCCAATCCCCCTCGCGCGTCTCCGGCAACTCAATGTCTTCCCACGGATACATGTCGAAATACTGCTCCGGCTGCACCATCGGGTAATGCGGCCGCACAAACCCCGCCGCAATAAAAAACTTTTCATCCTTGTGCTCCCGCAACAACTCCATCGTCTTCGTCGCCGTCTTGTGATCGGGCTGATCCGACCCGTCTCCCTCATAACTCACCGTCACAAACATCCGGTTCTTCATCTGTGTCGATTCCCGACCCTCCAACTCCGTGGTGAAAATATTCAAATTCAAACACGCATAATCCCCCGGCGTATGCGCCTCCACTCCCGGCGAGTTAAACCGCTCCGTCCACGAACTCGCCACATCCTTACCGTCCGTCCCCTCAATGATATCCCCCGGCACACGCATGTGATAAATCTTTCCCACCCGCGCGCTATACCACCCGTTCTCCCGAAAGTGCTGCCCAAGATTCACCTCCCCTTCCCCCCGATATCGACTGAACATAAACGACTGCCGCGACGGCCCGCAGGAGGTCCCCTGACAATACGCCCGCTCAAACACCACCCCTTCCGCCGCCAATCGATCAATATTCGGTGTCTTGCAAACCGTGTCCCCATAACACCCCAAAACACTCGCCTTCAAATCGTCCGAGATCAGAAACAAAACATTCCGAATCGCCTCCTCCTCCGCACGAATCCCAACAGGGCCCAACACCAATCCAGATAAGAAACCAACCAAAAAAAACTGCCGTATACCTCTCATCGCCCCATAAAACGCCCCCCACCCCCCCAAAATTTCGCCCCCTTTCTCCGCCACCCAAACCGGGCGATCAGCCCGGTTTCAAACCACCAAAATCATCTGCGCAATCTGCGGTGAAAACCTGCCTCCCCCCGCGTCCCTGCGAAACTGTGTACCTGCGAGACTGAGCAACTCTAGTGCATTTCAACAGCACACGAACCCAACCCACCCCGATAATAATGAAACTGCACATTCGGATGATCCGCCAACAACGACATCGGCGTCGATGAATCCGCAATCCCCTTCGAGATCATCATCGCGGTCAACCGCTGCCCCAACGGATTGTCGTGCGTCCCCGCCTGCCAAATCGATACCTTCTCCGCCTGCCACGTCTCCACCGGCCCCACCGTCACCGCCCGATCCGGCACCATTGTGATGTTTCCACCTCCCGAGGTCCGCGCATTCTGCGCCAAAGTAATCGGATGCAGTTCCACCACCCGCGTCCCCAATTCCCGATACGCCTCCGCACTCGGCGGCGCATCCGCATACTCCCCTTCCCGACGCACCGGATCATTAAACGCCCAGTGCTTAATGTCCCCTTGCCCCCCCTGCATCACCGCACACCGAACCCCCGCATTCCACGAATCCACAAAAGGCCCCACATCCGCCGCCGGAAAATGCAAATGCTCGTCCGGCATCGCAATATGATCAAAACACATCTCCCGGTCCGCCCTCTCAAACGACAACGGATGCGAGATCGACACTTCCTTCCCATCCTCACCCACCCACTCGTCCATCCCCCAGAAATGCCCGTTCGAGACATCAAACCCCAACTCGTTCACCAGGCGCGTCACCAAGGGCAACTGCTCGGTCGGCCCGATCGGCCCGCAAATTCCCACCGGATTGTCCGCCGTCGCCTGCCGCCACGCATCGATATACTCCAAGGCCTCCGCCAAATAAAAATCCTCCAGCGTATCGTAAAATCGCACGTCAAACCCCGGCCGCGATAACGCCCCCAAATCTTTCTCCGTCAACGCCGCCGCATCCCGAATCAAATCCGGCTCCAATGTCGTGTAATCCCACCAATCAGGACTGATCTTCGACTGTCTTCTCGCCATCTTTTTGAACTCCTTCGCGGAAAACTACCAGAGAGCCCTCGATCTTCACGACACAAATTCTCACCACGCTACATTAACCAGCCTCAGTGGCTCCGTCCGCCTCCTTCTTCTCCTTGTCATGAAAAAACAAAACGAAGAAGACAAATATTCCGACCGATATCCACCCCGTCGTCTGAAAAATCGCCGGCCAATCGAAGGTGGTCGCTCCCTCCACCGCCCCAAGGTCGTGCTGATCCACAACCAAGCCCGCGACATTCGACCCGACAAACTTTCCGAGACCAATAAACACCAACACATAAAGCCCCTGCGCCGCCGCGCGGAACTTCTCACCGGCCTTGCTGTCGACATACATCGAGCCCGTAACATTGAAAAAGTCGTAACAGGCCCCATGGATCAGGATCGTGAAGATGATCAACGTATTGCGATCAATCGTGATCTCAGCGAACAAGAAATACCGGATCGCCCACAGAGCCAGGCCCAGCGCCATCATCCACTTCATCCCCACCCGCAAAACTAGAACGGGTATCGCCAACATGAACAACGCTTCCGATACCTGACCCAAAGTCATCTTGCTCGCCACCTCCTCCACCCCGATCCCCGTCAGAAACTTCCCAAAAAACGAGAAATACATCTGCATCGGAATCATCACGAGCAAGCTCGCAATCATAAACACGCAAAAACTCTTGGACCGAAACAACCGAAAGGCGTCCGCCCCCACGACCTCTCCAATAGAAGTCTTCTCCCCTTTCCGGGGCGGAGGTGTATTCGGTAACGAAAAACTGTAAATGCCCAGGAGAAGCGAGGAACCCGCGGCGACATAAAAGGGCAAGATACTTTGCTCCACCCCTTCAAATCCGAACCATCGACCCAGAACAAAGTTGAGAAACAAACCGGCAAAGACCCAGCCAATCGTTCCAAACATGCGCACATACGGAAACGAACGGCGCGGCATGTGAGTGAAAACAATCGAGTTCGCAAGTGCTTCCGTCGGCGTGTAGACGATGCAGTAGGCAAACAAAACCCAGGTGAACAACGCAGGATCAGTGACCTGGGCCAGAGCAACCATGATCAGGCCCGCGCACAAGTGCAACAATCCCATCACCCGCTGCGTGGCAAAATACCGGTCCGCCACCATTCCCACGAAAAAAGGAGTAATGATCGCGGCGATCCCAAACAAACTATATGCAAACCCGATATACTTGCCGTCCTGCGACAGCGTCTCTCCCAAATAGATACCAAGGGTCACGAACCAGGCCCCTCGCGTGAAGAACTGCAGCAGCATCATCACCGAGAACCGCGTTTGCTTTAGTCTTGTCTTTCCGGATTCCATTGACTGCCTTTGTAAAACTTCACTTCATCCATTCACAACTCGGGACCATCCGCCATATCGGCCATCCGCACCGTCTCCCCCCCCTCATCAATCGATCGCATCGCCCCCAGTATCATCCGCGTCGCTTCCATCCCATGCCACCCGTTCACCGGCGATTCCCCACCCCGCGCAAACGACGCGATCTCCTGCACCAACTTCCGGTCCGCCCCAAAATGCGAGCTGTCAAAAGCCTCCGCCTTGCAATGAATCACCTCGTGCCGCCTCTCCCCATAGTCCGTCACCAGATCAATCTCCCCACGCAACCGCGTCAAAATCACCCGCCCCTTGGTCCCCACCAACTCAAAGGTCTCCTCATCCTCCGCCTGCGGCCCATACACCGAGTAAAAAATCGAGGCCACCATGCCGTTGTCATACTGATAGTGTATCGTGGCGTGATCAAAAATATCCGCCCCCGGCTTATAAACACAGTTGTCTTTCCGCTTTAACGGATCCGTCTCCTCATCGTAACTCCGGTCCACCGCACCACGCTTCTGATCCTGCGTGTCCGGCCGCGCCTCCTCCGCCCGATACGCACACTCCCAATCACAAACAGAACAAAACTCCGGCGCATCATCCCGCTCCTCGAAAACATTCCGCCCCCCAAACGCATTCACCTGCACCGCCCGCCCGCCGTCCGCAAACCAATTGAACACATCCGTGTAATGCGACCCCTTGTCGTTCAATGCCCCACCGCTCACCGCGCGCGTCCGATGCCAGGTCTGAAAATAAAATGAATACGGCAACACCGCCCGCACCAACATCATCTTCAAATCTCCGATCACGCCGCTCGCCACCATCTCATGCAAATCAATCCACGGCTTCTCATAGCGCCGCGTGAATCCCATGATCATCGGGTTGGCCGCCCCATGCTCCGCTTCCCGAATCGCCACCGCATCCTCCAAGGTGTGCGCGATCGGCTTGTCCAAATACACTTTCTTCCCCGATGCCACCGCCGGCACCGCCGCTTCCAAATGAGAAGCCGTCGCCGTCGTGATCACCACCGCATCCACGTTGTCATCCGTAATCAATTCCTTCGGGTCCGAGTAAAACGCCGGCGTGAACCCCTCGTTCCCCGCCGCCGATGCCACCGCATTCACATCGTCCAAAGCCACCTGCATCCGGCTCTCGGTCCGATTGCAAAAGGCGGTGATCTCCATCCCCAATTCCTCCCGCTGCTCGGCAATCTGATGCCCAATGCAGGTAATCCCCCGGCTCCCCGTCCCAATAATCCCCACTCGTATCGTCTTCCCATTCATTGCCGACCTATCCTCCATCCGACTCCCGATCTCGCCGTTGAAAAAGGGGAACACACGCGTTCCGCGTGTCCCTTCCGGCGTCCCGCTGGAAGCTCCCTACTCTCTGTTCCCGCCCATGGCATCCAATCATCTCAAAAATCGCTTCACGCCTTTCACTCCCTCAAAAAAACCGGCGAACTCCATGCCCATTGATCGTTCCGCTGCCGGACTCGCACATAGTAACTTCCCTCCCCCTTCATCTCCTCGTCCTCAAACTCAAAACGCCAGTTCCATTCCTCCGGCCGCGGCGCCCGGTTGAACCGCCACGAGGGCGCATCCGTATGATCCAAGCTCCCGCTCCGCGCCCCGACCATCAGCTCTTCCAAAGTGTGCTCAGCCCGCACCCCGTTCATCACCGCATAAACCTTCGCCGACCGCGGCATCGCCACTTCCAGACACATCCCCTGCGTCGCACTCGTGGTGTTCGTCGGATTCCCCTGGCTCACGGTCTCAAAAAACACCGACCGCTCCCCACGCTCCCGCACCTTCGATCGATAAAACGATTCCCCCGCCTCGGTCTTCCGCTCCGCCGGCGACACCACTTCCATCCCTCGAAACCGCGGCTCCACCGACAAAATCTCCCCCTCGCTGATCCCCATCTCCACGTCCCACGCCTGGCTCCGGTGCTTCGCCCCCCAACCCAATTCCAAATGCACCTTCGTCCGCACCAAGTCCCCATCCCCATTTCCCGCCGGCACGTCCAATTGCGAGAACCGCCGATACAACTCCCCGTCCCGCATCACATCGACACTGTCAATCGCCCCGCCCCCCGCCACCGCAATCGCCAATCGCCGCTCCCTACTGGCCGGAATCACCGCCCCCATCGGCGCGCCGTTCACGGAAAATCGCAATTCCATCCGGTCCCCCGTCAACGCCCACATCCGCCGCGCATACAAAGCCTCCCAGATCGCCTCCCGCGTGCACGCTCCCGCCCACACACCCGTCCGCCCATGACCATAACTCCCCGGGTGCCCGCTGTGATGATCCGTCCCGCCCGAAAACCCAAACACATGGCCCGCCTGCAACCCATACGCAATCGTGCTCTCCCAATCCGATGGCCCCATCGAATGCAAAAACGGTCGCGTGTTCTCACTCCCCTCGGAACACCCATGCATCGACAACATTTCCACAAAGGGCGCGAACTCCGGATCAAAGGTCGACCAATCAATCCCCCGCGTGCCCGTCCGATACCCGACGTGATGCGGCTGCGCGATGCTGTCTCGTCTCGCCCCCCGCAACTGCCGCAACTGCCCGTGCAAGTCTTCCAGGTCCCGCGGATATAGAATCTCCCCCTCCAAATCCTTATACAACATGTTCCGGTCGCCGGACGCACACGAGTGCACTTCAAACCCCGGATACACCACAAACCGCCCCGCCTCATCCCGCTCCCGCAAGACATCCATCATCCGCCCCCATCCCGCCTTCAACCGCACGAACCCCTCCTCATGAAAATCGACAATATACTGAATCCGCTCCTCCGCCTCAGGCATGTCCGGCCAATGCGCATGCCCCGTCACCGATACAAAATCCAACTGCTCCCGCGCATTCGACAAGGCATCCTCCAAACTCCCATGCCCATACGAAATCGCACAGTGATTGTGCATATCACCATACCAAGCCCGCCAGACGCTGAAGGGGTGCTCCGCCATCATCCATTCATCCTTTAACAGCTCAACCATCCCATATCAACGGTTATTATACAATTATTTTGCAACAATACTTGCATAATGAACTGGCAAACTTTATGCTGATTTTCCGGGTTAAATTCAATTACCAGCCCGCTTCTCCCCCGCAACCCACCCACAATCATTCACAACCCAACCCCAATAAACACGACTCCCCGATACGTTGTGATCCGTTAATAAGCACCTGTAAGCCCAAAGCCCGAAGGTGCGGCTCGGCGTCCCTGTCGAGCCTCCGCAGCGAAGCGAGGACAATCCAGCATCGAGTTAACAATTACCACGTATCCAGTATTTAATGAAAACACCCACCATGACCGACGTCGCCAAAAAAGCCGGCGTCTCTCATGCCACCGTCACACGCAGCATCAACGGCCGCGCCGGCGTCTCCATCGCCACCGAAGATCGCGTCCGCCAAGCCATCGCCGACCTCCAATACCTCGCCCCACCCTCACACCAACGACCCGGTCGCTCCGTCAAACCCCAAAACCCCGACGCCTGCAAACACATCGCCCTCGTCACCTTCGACCAAGCCCTCTCCGAACACGCCGCCTTCGTCGCGTCCATCTACGAAGGCGCACGACGCGCCGCGAAAGAACTTAATATCGCCGTCTCTCTCATCTCCCTCGACCAGTTCGATACCCTCCCCGAATGGGTCCGCCCCGGGAACCTCGACGGCCTCCTCCTCCACGGTCTCCACTCCCGCGCCCACCTCACCCGCAGCGCCCACAAAATCCCCTCCCTGTGGCTCACCACCCACGAAGAAGGCGGGATCAATGCCGTCCTCCCCGGAAACGATACCGCCGGCCAAATCGCCGCCCAATACCTCATCGACCGAAATCACAAACACATCGCCGCCATCTCCATCGACGCCGATAACCCCTCCTACCAAACCCGCATCGACGCGTTCGCTAAAACCGCCCGCGATCAAAATATCAAGATCACCATCAGGGTCCCGCGAAAAGCGAAAGCCAAAGCCAACGGCGATCCACCCGAAAATCCCGCCCAAGCCATGCGCGCCCCCATCCGCACCCTCGCCAAACTCAAAAAATCCAACCGACCCACCGGCCTCTTCCTCCCCTCCGATTACATGACCGCCCTCGCCCACGCCGCCTGCCACGCCGAAGGCCTCAACCCCGCGGAAAGTTTCGACTTCGTCTCCTGCGATAACGAACAAGCCTTTCTCACCGGCCTCTACCCCAGACCCGCCACCATCGACCTCGGCACGGAAACCCGCGGCCGCCTCGCCGTCCAACTCCTCCTCGACCGCATCCAAAACCCCCTCCTCGACCGCAAAGCCACCCTCACCCTCGACCCCGTCCTCGTGCCCCCACCTGAAAGTTCTGGCATG
>JBCDBW010000115.1:0-14060 GCA_039182965.1 Verrucomicrobiota bacterium | reverse complement strand
GAAATCACTCCGAAACCTCTTCTTCCTGCCGTCCGTCGTTTTCACTCTCGCCACGGCAGCCGCCGTCGATCCCAAGCAACTGCCCGACGGTTTTACCAATCTAAATATTGGCGATGCCGCCCCCGATTTTTCTCTCCCTGGAACCGACGGCAAACAATATGCCCTCGCCGACTTCGAAGGTCCCGATGTCCTCATGGTCCTCTTCACGGGCACCCATTGCCCCACTTCCCACGGGATCGAGAAACGCCTGCAAACGCACCTCGATAGCCTCCAAGGTGAAAGTTTTGGCGTCGTCGCCATCAATCCCAACCACTCCTCCGGCCTCCGCCCCGACGAGTTCGGTCACACGGACTACGACGAAACCTTCGAAGATTCCAAGCGATACGCCGAAGACCTCGGCTGGAACTTTCCCTACCTCTACGACGGTGATAATCAACTCGCCGCACGCGCCTACGGTTGCCTCGCCACACCGCACGTCTTCATCTTCGATAAAGATCGCAAGCTCCGATACAACGGCCGATACGACGACTCCCGATTCCCCGATCCCGCCACCGTCAAGAGTCCGGATGCCAAAAACGCCATCGCCGCCCTCCTCGCCGGAAAACCGGTCCCCGTCGAAACTACCCGCCCCCATGGCTGCTCCACCAAGTGGAAGGAACGAGCCGCTCACGTCGCCGAGGATGAAGCCGTGTGGCAAGCCACCGAGGTCACGGTCGAGGAAATCGACGCGGCCACCGTTGCCAAGCTGCGGAAAAACGGCACCGAAAAAGTTCGTCTCTTTAACGTATGGGCCACCTGGTGCGGCCCCTGCGTCAAAGAAATGCCCGATCTCACCGATATCGCACGCAAATTCAGCCGTCGCGAGTTTGAACTCATCACGATCTCTCTCGATACCCCCGATCAAAAAGACGCCGCCGCCGAATTCCTCGGCAAACACCGCGCCGTCATGAGCGAGAAACTTAAAGAATCAGTCGAAGCCGAAGGCCGCACCACCAACAATTACCTCTACACGGGTGCCAGCACCGACGAACTCGCGGAGGCGCTCGACCCCGATTGGCCCGGACCCGTCCCATACTCCCTTCTCGTCAATCAAGACGGCGAGGTCATTTATCGCCACGTCGGCCTAATCGATCCCGTGGAAGTGAAAACCAAGATTCTCGACACCCTCACGACTTATCACACGCCCAAACCGGCTCCCAAATAAAGTACCCTTCATGAAATCCCTCGGCCGCCTCTTCTCGTGGATCGCTCTGGTATCCGTGCTACCCGCCACGCTGGTCGCAAGCCAGCCAAACATCGTCTTCATCTACGCCGATGACCTCGGCTACGGCGACGTCGCTTGCTACAATCCCGATTCCAAAATCCCCACGCCCAATCTCGACCGCATGGCCGCCGAAGGCATGCGCTTCACGGACGCTCATAGCCCCTCCACGGTCTGCACCCCGTCCCGATACGGTGTCCTCACCGGACGCATGCCTTTCCGCCTCGACTACGCCGGGGTCTTCACCGGCGTTCAGGGCCCCTGCCTCATCACCGCCGAACGTCTCACCCTCCCCGAAATGCTTAAAGAACAGGGCTACACCACCGCCCTCTTCGGCAAATGGCACGTCGGCATGACCTTCCTCGATCACGACGGCAAACCCGTCTACGAGACAAGCAAAAAGAACGGCGTCGACCTCGTCAATCACGCCGACCTCACCCGCCCCATCGCCGACGGCCCACTCAATCACGGCTTCGATCACTTCTTCGGTACCGTCTGCTGTCCCACCACCGATTGGCTCTACGCCTACATCGATGGCAACCGTATCCCCGTCCTCCCCGAGGGCATTCGCGACAAAGAGAAACTTCCCAACCACGCTTGGTCCTTCGACTGTCGTCCCGGACTCGTCGCACCGGACTTCGATTTCGAAGAAGTCGACATGCTCTTCCTCGAAAAAAGCCAGGACTTCCTCAAAGACCACGTGTCAAACCATCCCGATCAACCCTTCTTTCTCTTCCACTCCGCCCAAGCCGTCCACCTGCCCTCTTTCCCCGGTAACGAATTCAAAGGCAAATCAGGCGCCGGACCGCACGGCGACTTCATTTTCCAGTTCGATCACATCGTCGGCGAACTTCTCAAGACACTCGAAGAACTCGGCATCGCGGAAAACACGCTCGTCATCGTCTCCAGCGATAACGGTCCCGAAGTCGGCACGGTCATTCACATGCGCAAAGATCACAATCATAACGGCAGTCACCCCTGGCGCGGTATGAAACGTGATCAATGGGAGGCCGGCCACCGCGTCCCCTTCCTCGCCGTCTGGCCCGGAAAAATCACTCCCGGCTCGGTCAGCGCCCAAACGATCTGCCAAACCGATATCATGCACACCTGCGCCGCCATCACCGGATACGACCTCCCCGACGATGCCGCCGAAGACAGCTGCAATCTCCTTCCCGTTCTCCTCGGCGAAGACAATGACCAACCCGTCCGCCCCTACACCCTCCACCAAACCATCCGCCTCGCTCTCGCCATCCGCCGCGGCGATTGGAAATACCTCGACCACCAAGGCTCGGGCGGAAATAAATACGGAGTCGGCAGGCTCGAAGACCACCCCTCACCGGACTCCGCCCCCGACGCTCCCGCCCAACTCTACAACTTAAAATCCGATCCCGGCGAAACCACGAATCTCTACTTCGAACATCCCGAAATCGTCCAGGAACTAAAATCCCTCCTCGAAGAATCAAAATCCACCGGCCGCTCCCGCCCCTGATGCCCTCCGCATGCGCGCAATCCAATTCTCCCACCCAAAATCGCTCGAGCAGATCGAGATAGATGCGCCTTCCAGCCCCGCCCCACACGAAGCCCTCGTCCGCACCCACCGCATGGGCGTCTGCGGCACCGACATCAGTAGCTACCTCGGCACCTTCCCTTTCTTCGAATACCCTCGTATCCCCGGCCACGAACTCGGCGTCGAAGTCCTCGAAATCGGCGACGAAGTCGCGAACGTCAAACCCGGTGACCACTGCAGTGTCGAACCCTACATGAACTGCGGCACCTGCTTCGCCTGTCGAAGCGGTCACATCAATTGCTGCGAAACACTCAACGTCATCGGCATCATGTCCGATGGCGGCCTCTGCGATCGCTTCCTCATCCCCGCCCACAAACTCCACCCCTCCGCTTCGCTCTCGCTCGACCAGCTCGCTCTGATCGAAACGCTCGCCATCGGTTGCCACGCCACTCAACGCGCCAACCCCAAAGCCAACGACCAGGTCCTCATCGTCGGCGCCGGCCCCATTGGCCTCTCCGCCCTCGAGTTCGTCCGCCAATCAGATGCGAAGATCACCGTGCTGGATCGTTCGGAAGCCCGCCTTTCCTTCTGCGAATCGAGATACCCCATTGAACATGTGCTCCTCTCCTCCGACGCTGAATCCAATCAATCAAAGATCGCGGAGATCACGTCAGGCGATCTATTCCCGATCGTCATCGATGCCACGGGCAATCCAAATTCAATGGCGAATGCCTTGAACCACGTCGCTCATACGGGCACTTTGGTCTTCCTAGGGGTGACCCAATCCGACGTCTCCCTGCCAGACCCCCTTCTTCACCGAAAAGAAGTCACGATCAAGGCTTCACGAAATGCCCTCCCCGAGGACTTCCTCACATGCATCCAATCAATCGAGCAAAACAAGATCGATACCTCGTCGTGGATCACCCATCGAACCGACTTCAAAAATGCCCCGGATGACTTCGCCACCTTCACTGACCCCGCATCCGGCGTCCTCAAGGCCATTATCGAGGTCGCCTGAATAGCGGCGCGTTTTGCAATGAACTCCCAGTTCCCACCCGCTCTTCTCAATCGTATCGAGTCCGCAGCAGTGATCGCGGTCGTCACGATTGACGATGCCGCGACGGCACCTGCGCTCGCAGATGCCCTCCTCGCCGGCGGCATCGATGCCATGGAACTCACGCTCCGCACACCCACGGCTCTCGACGCGCTAAGCGCGATCAGAAACTCATGCCCCGATATGCTCGTCGGCGCCGGAACGATCCTCACTCCGGATCAAGTCGATCAAGCCAATGACGCAGGCGCGGCCTTCGGGGTCGCTCCCGGCCTGAATCCACGGGTCGTCCAAGCCGCCCAATCAAAAAACCTTCCCTTCGCCCCCGGCGTCACCACCCCGTCGGAGATCGAACAAGCCATCGAACTCGGTTGCTGCGAACTCAAATTCTTTCCCGCCGAATCCAGCGGCGGCCTTCCTTACCTCTCCAATATCGCCGCTCCGTTCGCCCACCTCGACATCCGCTTCATCCCTCTCGGTGGCATCAATAGCGACAACATGTCCGCATACCTCAATCACGAGGCCGTTCTCGCCATCGGCGGTTCATGGCTCGCTCCTTCCGAACAAATTCTCTCGCAAGACTGGCCCGCTATTACCGCCCGGGCACAATCCACTCGCGAAATCATTTTTAGTATTCGATCAAACCAATTACAATGACCGATCCATCATAGAAAACGGCCAAGCATCCCAAGAACTTCCATCGCCCCCCGCAGATAATACGGACAGCACCAAACCCAGCTGTTTCACAATGAAAATCGTTCACGCAACCGCCTTAATCGTTTTCTTCACTTTTGCATGCGCCTCGGAAAATTCGATGGCCGCCGATCCAAAAAAGGCAGCCGATCGCCCCAACGTCCTCTTCATCTCCATTGACGATCTGAACGACTACATCTCCCCCCTCGACAATCATCCGGGCGTCATCACGCCAAATTTCGAGCGCCTCGCCAAACGCTCGGTCACCTTTACCAATGCCCACTGCGCCGCCCCCGCCTGCCACCCCTCCCGAGTCGCGGTCATGACCGGCGTCCACCCCACGACCTCCGGCATCTACCGAAACCTCTTCCGCGCCCACGGCCCTCGTTGGCGCCACGAATCACCCCAACTCGAAAACGCCGTCGTCCTCTCACAACACTTCCGAGACCACGGCTACCACGCGGCCGGCGGAGGAAAAATTTTCCACACTCTGCAATGGACCCCCGGCGATTCTCAAAACGATCCCGATGCCTGGGACGAATACCGCGGCGATCCCCTCGACCCCATCTCCGCCGATTGGCCACGCCCCAATTTCACCAAGGACCAAAACAACGGCTTCACCGGCAATCGCCCCCTCTCGAAACACCACTTCGGCGCCGCCCCCCTCGATGTCACCGATGAAGAATACGGCGACCAACTCGTGGTCAACTGGGCTATCGAACAAATCGAGAAGCATTCGCAGCAACACGCCGAAGACTCCCCTCCTGGTGCGGATACACAGCCACTCTTTCTCGCGGTGGGCCTCTTCCGCCCGCATATCCCCTTTGAAGTATCCCAAAAATGGTTCGATCTTTATCCCATGGAGAATGTCCAACTCCCCGAGTATCGGGCGGACGACCTCGATGATGCCCACCCCCACGATCGCGTCCTGTGGCACAAATGGGTCACCGATAACGATCAATGGAAAACGCTCATGCAGGGCTACCTCGCCAGCATCTCCTATGTCGACCATCAACTCGGTCGCCTCCTCGATGCCCTCGAGGCCTCTCCCATGGCTGATAATACCATTGTCGTCTTATGGACCGACCACGGCTTCCACATCGGCGAAAAAGACAATTGGGAAAAGTTCGCCCTCTGGGATCAAACAACAAATACCCCACTCTTTATCAGCGCTCCGGGCCTTTCCCAAGACGGTCAGAAGACAAACCAACCCGCCACACTCACCGACCTCTATCCTACCCTTTGCGAACTGGCCGACCTCCCCATCCCGGACCAATGCACCGGCACTTCCCTCGTTCCGCAACTCAAAGACCCAAAATCAAAACGAAAGAACCTCGCGCTTACGTCCCACCAATTCAATAATGACGATGCGCCGTCTCACGCGGTCGCCGATACGCGATACCGCCTCATTCAATACCCAGGCGGCTTCGAAGAACTTTACGACCTCAAAAAAGATCCCAACGAATTCACGAATCTCGCCAATGACCCCGCCCTCGCAAAGGTGAAGGCCCGCCTCGCCAAATCCATGCCCAAAGACCCCGCCCCCAATCGCACGATCCCCGTCGATTCACCCTACCATGGCGGTCCCGCAAACAAGAAGAAAACCCCCTGACACCTTGCCCCGCCCCCTCCTACTCACGCTCACACTCGCCCTCGCGCTCTTCCCGCCGCTCTCGTCAATCGCGGCAGGCCTCAAGAATTTTCCCGAATGGAAAGGTTCCAATCTGGAAGGCACTGGTGGAGAACCCCTCCCCTACATCGCCGTGCCCACAGACTCAACGATCACCTGGAGCGAACCAATTTGCTCCGTCCCCATCCCCGGCGACCCACAAAACCAAAGACTGGTCGTCGAACGATGGAGCAACATTTGGCTCCACTCCCCGGACGACGATTCACGCTCGCTCTTCCACACGATCGCAGGAGGTGACAATCAAAAGAATAAACAAAACCGGGCCTTCTGCCTCGGCGCCGTATTCCATTATGATTACCCGAATACACCTCGCCTCTTTATAAGCTGGAACCGGCGAGAAAACGGCGTCCCCATCACCCGCCTCTCACGGTTCGAGGTGCAACCCGGCGACACCCCAAAAATTCTCCCCAATTCGGAAAAAATCCTTTTCGAATTCGAGGCCGATGGCCACCGCGGTGGCGATCTCAAATTCGGGCACGATAATTACCTCTACATGTCCAGCGGAGACGGCGCCTCTCCCGGTGATCCCAACAATGTGGGCCAAACCACCGACAATTTTCTCGGCTCCATCATTCGAATCGATATCGACGACACTCAGAAGGGCAAGGCCTATCGTATCCCGCCGGACAACCCCTTCGTCGACACCCCAGGCATCTACCCCGAGGTCTGGGCATACGGATTTCGCAACCCCTGGCGCATGAATTTCCATCCCACAACCGGCGAACTCTGGCTTGGAGACAACGGGGACGAGCATTGGGAAATGGTCCACCGCATTAAGCCCGGCGCGAACTACGGCTGGAGCGCTTTCGAAGGAAGTCACGTCTTCCGCCCCTCAAACAAACTCGCCGGGCCCACACTCGAACACACGCTCCCCGAAGTCGAACACTCCCACCAGGAAATGCGCTCCGTCATCGGAGGGCTCTGGTATCGCGGCTCAAAATTTCCCGACCTCAAAGACTGGTATCTCTACGGCTGCCACTTCACCCGAAAAGTCTGGGGCTTTCCCATGAATGGCAATAAGCCCGGAACCCCCATTCGCATCGCCGATACGGGAGGCCAAATTGTCTCGTTCGCCGAAGACAAGGACAACGAACTCCTCATCGTCACCCTCGATCAAGGAATCCTTGGTCTTGAGAAAGCTCCCGAACAGCAGGAGCTGAAACCCATCCCGCCGCTCCTCAGCGAAACCGGCCTCTTTGAGTCAACCAAAGATCACACGGTCGCCCCGGGAATCCTGCCCTACGAAATCAATGCCCCCGCCTTCTGGAACGGCGCGCGCCGGGAACGCTTCATGGGCGTCTCACCCTCCGAGAAAATTCAGGTCCAACTCAAACCCCCGGGCATGAACAAAATCGACGACGCCAAGCTGCGCACCAAAGTGGGCGTCGATCGATGGAAAATGCCCACCGGCTCCGTCTTCTTCCAAACCTTCTTCCTTGGAGACGGCGATAACGAACGCCGCATCGAAACCCAGGTTTCCCTCAAGGATCGGGGCGAATGGCGCTTCCTCACCTACAAATGGAATGACGACCAAACCGACGCCTCCCTCGTCGCCGAAGATGGAGAAAACGTCGTCCTCACAATCCCTGCCTCCGATCACGTCGGCGATTCCCGAGAACAAGACTGGCGCTTTCCCTCCCGGGTCGAATGCACGGCGTGCCACACTCAACGCGCCATGTTCGCCCTTGGTGTCAATTTAGCCCAACTCGATCGCGACTTCGACTACCACTCTCTGGGAGGAAAGGAAGCGAACCAAATCGATACCCTGCAAGCGCTCGGTTACTTCCACCGCAATTTCCGGCCCAACAATACTAACACGCCCCCGCCCATGCCGAATCCACATGACTCCGCGTCCCCTCTCGATGAACGCGCCCGTACCTACCTCCACGTCAATTGCGCCCACTGCCACCGCGAAACCGGCCTCGGAGGGCGCGCCAATTTCCAGCTTCTCAACTGGCTCCATACCGACGACCTCGGCCTGATCGGGGAACGCCCCCTCGTCGGCCTGCCCGGCATCGATCCCAATCAAGCACGACTCATCGCTCCCGGCCAACCTCACCGCTCGGAAATCTATCGCCGCATGGCCACCCATGGCGTCGGGAAAATGCCCATGCTCGGCGGCACCCTTATCGATGAGAAAGGCGCCAACCTGATCCGAAAATGGATTAAAACCCTCGACCAAAAGTCGGCTCAAAACTGAAACACGACCGTTCCACGATTCGTTCTCAAATCACTCTCCCCATTTCCATGAAAAATCTCCTCACTCTCCTCATTCTCGTAGTCGCCACCTGGCAATCGGCACGCGCCGCGGCCCAGCCTCGACCCAATATCATTCTCGTCATGACCGATGACCAGGGATGGGGACAAGTCGGATACTACGATCACCCCGTCCTCAAAACCCCACACCTAGACGCCATGGCTGCCAATGGCCTCCGCTTCGATCGCTTCTACGCCGGCGCGTCCAATTGCTCCCCCACCCGGGCCACCGTCCTCACCGGCCGCTCCAACGATCGCTGTGGCGTCTTCGATCACGGCTACCCGCTCCGTCTCCAGGAAAAAACCATCGCTCAAGCCCTCCGCGACGCCGGATACGCCACCGCCCACTTCGGCAAATGGCACCTCAATGGCCTCCGCGGACCAGGCGCCCCGATTCTCGCCGACGACACCCATCATCCCGGCGCCTTCGGCTTCGATACCTGGCTCTCCGCCACAAACTACTTCGACATGGACCCCATCCTCAGCCGCGAAGGAGAATTCGAAGACTACAAGGGAGACTCTTCTGAGATCGCCATCGCCGAAGCCCTCAAGTTCATCGCGAACCAATCAAAAGAGGACGCCCCCTTTTTCGTCGTTGTCTGGTTCGGCACCCCGCACGACCCCATGATCGCCACCCAAGAAGACCGCGCCCCTTTCGCCGAGCTTCCCGAACACAGCCAACACCAGCACGGCGAACTCGTCGCCATGGACCGCAGCATCGGCGCCCTCCGTCAAGGCCTCCGCGAACTCGATATCGCCGATAACACTCTCTTCTGGTTCAACAGCGACAACGGCGGCCTCTCCAAAATCGAACCCGACACCGTCGCCGGCCTTCGCGGCTCGAAAAACACGATGTTCGAAGGAGGCCTCCGCGTCCCCTGCATCGTGGAGTGGCCCAACGTGATAAAACCACGCATCACCGAGTTCCCGGCCGGAACCGTCGACATCTTCCCCACTCTCGCCGACATCACCGACCTCCCTAAATCCGCCTCTCCCCATGACCTCGATGGCATCAGCCTAAAACCCCTTTTTACCGAAGACCTCCAAGAACGCGAGGAACCTCTCCCCTTCCGGCACCGTGATCGCGGCGTGATGATCGATAACCACTTCAAGTTTATCTCTCAGGAAGGAACTGAAGAACTCTACGACCTTGCCTCCGACCCCGCAGAAACGACAGACGTGTCCCGTCAACATCCAGAGATCTTTTCCCGCCTGAAAACCGCATACGACGCCTTCAATGCATCAGTCGAAAACAGCGTGGCCGGTGAAGACTATCTTTCCGGTAAAGTCGATCCACAGCCGGAGAGACGTTTCTGGACCGAGGACAAGGCGTATGTGCCCTATTTCGAAGAATGGAAACACCGTCCTGAATACGAATCCCGCCTCACTCGCTCAAAGAAAAGCAAGCAGTAACTCTACCGCTTAGGCCTCCGCCCTCGGCGATCCAAGCGGCAATACCACAAGACAAGCCGTTCCCTTTCCTTCCTCGCTACGCACTTGAATCGTTCCCCCATGATCCTCAGCAACCGACTTGGCAATCGACATCCCCAAACCTGTCCCCCCTGATTTTCCATGCGTCACAAATGAATCAAAAACCCGCGGCAAGACATCCTTCGGAATACCACAGCCGTTGTCTGCAATCGTAATCTCAAGATTGCCGTCAATCGTCCGCACGCGAATTACCAACTTGCCACCATCCGGCATCGCCTCACGGGCGTTTTTCACCAGGTTATAGAGCAATCGCTGAATTCGAGACCGATCAACCTGCACTGCTCCGTTATATTCCACCCGACGCAATACCTCGATGCCTTCCTCTTCAAGGAAGTCAAGAATCTCCCTGTTGAGACCATCCATGAGCTCCGTCACCGTTGTGCGTTCCAAATGCACTTCACTAGTCCCATGCGCATAATCCAAAAGCTCCTGGATCATATTGAGCATCCGGCTCACGGACTCCTGCGTGATTTCCCCCAGTTCGAGTAAATCCGGCCGACCACCCATAGCCTCTAGTCGCTTCCCAACATGAGAAAGCGTCCCTACGGGGCTGCGAAAGTCATGGACGATCGATCCCATCATGCTTCCAAGCAAACTCAACCGTTCCGCCCGCAACAGTTCCTGAATAAAAAGCGAATTCGACGAGCGAAGCTGGCGCGCCATTAATCGAGTAAACTGGAAAGCAGATTCTGGAGAATGGGCCATCAGGCAATACAAACCGGCTTGGTCGAGCTTGCCCAACAACGAGGGTCTCATCGCCGTCGCACGTGCCGACCGTGGCCCCCCGTCCAGCAAAGCCATCTCTCCAAAAAATCCTCCGCTCTCTTGGATGGTCAAAGTCTCTTGCCGTCCGCCACGACCTTTCTTCGAAATCCGAACTGCCCCCTCAAACACCAAGTAGACATTCTCACCCGCGTCCCCTTCATCAAAAATGATCTCACCGCGACGATACCGACACTCTTCTACCGGCAACGCAAGTTGCTCCAAATCATCACGAGGAATCCCTTTGAACAACGCGTTGGCAAACAAAGCCTCGTGAATCGCAGTAGCCGACATCGCTCGGTGCTATGAAACGGAAGCAGCCTTCTAGACACGCCGCTTCATTCAATCCCCAGTATTTCCTATTATCGCACGACTCAGCCTACCGCGCATGAAAAATCTCTTTCGCCCCAAGTTTTCCTAACCGGACGCCGCCCAAGCATTACTGCTCTGCTCCGTCGGAAGCCGCAGGCACCGTTGCTCCATCCGATGGAACAACCATCATCGCCTCAGCCGACTCAATCTGCGCCGGACTCATCTCCCCCTTGAGCTGATCTTGTAACTGTGCCGCAAGCTCATAACCGCCAGAGGCCGCACTGGACGCCAATGCGTAGGCACGCTCCAAGTCTCGCTCCTGAACCCCAAGCCCGCGGGCATACAACAACGCCAGCCGGAACCGGGCCACGACATTGCCCTGTTGCTCCGCGAGGGAATACAATCCTGCCGCCGAACGAAAATCCTGATTCACCCCAACGCCCCCTTCATACATACTTCCCAACTGCAACTGACTATCCGCCAGCCCCGCCCGTGCTCCTCGATTGAACCAACCCGCTGCCGCTACCTGATCCTGCGTCACCCCCTGGCCAGCACCGTAAAACAAACCCACTTTGTGCATCGCCGGAGCCAAGCCCGCCCGCGCCGCCGACAAATAACTCTCAAATGCTTTTTCGAAATCCTGATCAACCACCCGTCCCTGCTCGTAAAATACGCCCACGTTGTATCCTGCCGCCGCTAACCCATTTCGCGCCGCCATCCGATACAGGTTCAATGCCACCGCCGGACTCCGTCCCACAGCATCTCCCCGCTCATAATGCCCTCCCAACACGTGCTGCGCCACCGCGTCATTGGCCTCCGCCGCCTTGGTATACCACTGCAAAGCCGTTTGCAGATCGGCTTCCACACCAATTCCTGACTCGTAGAGCGATGCTAAACTCCGCTGCGCTGCAGGGCTGTTCAGCCCGGCAGCCTTCGTGAACCATTCTACGCTCTTGCTCTCATCCTTCTCCACTCCCTCACCGCGTAAATACTTTTGCCCCAAACGCACCATCGCCTCCACCGAACCGGCCGTGCCCGCACTCTCCAACATCGACAAAGCCTTCGCCTCATCCTTTGGATGCTCAAAAGCACCTTCATAAAGCTGACTCAATGCCAGTAACGATTCCCCATCATTCTCCGCCGCACCCTTCTCCAGCAATGATCGCCCCGTCTCCAGACTCGGCTCCAATCCCGCTCCGCCGCGTATATAAAGCTGCGCCAAATTACGACGCGCCAAAGGAAGCCCAGCCGCTTCTGCTCTCTGAATAAAACCCACCGCCTCATTGAGTTTCACCGGATCTTGAGAATAATTCTGTATCAACAGCGTCCCCAAACTGTTCAAAGCTTGGGGGTGCCCTTGTTCCGCCGCCTTACGATACCATCCCTCCGCCTGAGGGATGTCTTGCCTGAGACCCGAGCCTCGTTCCAGCCATAGCGCCAAAGCATACTGGGCATTCTTGTCACCGGCATCCGCCAAGTTGGCAATACTCTGAACCGCCGCTCCAAACGCATCCGGATTCTCCTGAAGATTGGCAATCACCGCACTCATCCCTGGACTCAATTCCGGCAGTTGCTCGGTGTTCAATCCAAAAATAGAGGCGCCAATGACGGCAATCTTTAACTGAGTAACGATCGTTAGCATGGGGATTTCAATCGGCTAGGGTGCGGCAATGGGGGGTTGAAAAGCAAAGAGAATTAATAACTATCACCACACTGCCACCGATCAAGTATTCTTCTCATAACAGATCACGCTCTTCCCCACACCGACTCTCTTCAGATCTCAAAAAACGGCCAAATTCCTCCAAAAATCCCGCAAAATGGGAACTCAGTCCAAGATGCCGAACCAGTTGTCAATCAGTCCCAAAACATCTATCCTCCTACAGGGTTCCATCAGCCCACACTCATGAACGCAGCTCGCAAAACCCTTTCCCGTGTGCTCCCGACGGTCTACGCGCTCCTTCTCGCCTTACCGGTTTCAGCCGTCGACTACCAACGAGACATCATCCCCGTCTTCCAGGAAAAATGTGCCAAGTGCCACAGCGCCGATCTCGCCAGACCTAAAGGTGGCTTCGCTTACGACGACCTCGATCGCATGCAACGTGAAATCGGCCCCAATAAGAATATCATCCCCGGAAATTGGGACGAAAGCTGGCTCTATGTGGTCCTCAGTCGCCCCTCGCATGATCGCGATGCCATGCCTCCCGAGGGCAAAGGCGATTCGCTGACCGACGCTGAACTGGCCCTTGTCCGGGATTGGATAACCGACGGCGCAAGTCTCGAGCGTGGCAGATCGGTCACCACCTCCAATTCGCCTGATGCAGACGGCACTAATCCTCTCGATCAAATGACAACCACTTCCCTCATCGAAAGCCGCGATTGGACCAATCGCGAAGGAAAAACCATCACCGCCACCCTTGTCAAAATCGATGACGATATCGCCATCCTGCGCGTCGAGACTGGCCGTGAATATCGCTATCCGATCGAGAACCTCTCCGACCAAGACCAAGCGCTTATCAGCAACCTGACCCAGATCGAGTAGCAAAACTTCCCGCTCCCTGAAGGACTCGAACCTTCGACCTACGGATTAGAAATCCGTTGCTCTATCCAGCTGAGCTAAGGGAGCTTCGCGCCGATTTCGACTCTCTTCCCTCTCCATGCCATTCGCAAGCCACAACAGCTCGAATGGCTGACGAATCAACGCGCCCCGTCCTTGATATTGCACGACGAATTTTCCACTAGCACAAAGCAAAAAGGTGAACCCACAGCCGCATTCGCCCATGAAAGCATCCCTCTCTTAACTATCTGCTCAAAGACCTTGATGACAAAAAACCACCTCCAGTAGCTTCAAATTGGGCGCCTACAGCAGTGTTGAAGAGACTAAGAAGGGGTCGGCAACTATTCACCTAGTCTTCCCCCTCCTTTTGAGTGTCATCGCGATCCTCTTCCTCGTCCTCAAGACCTTCGACGTACTCTAGTCCAGCTGCGACCAAGTCGTCATCGCTGAGGAGGGTCTTGTAGGTCCTGTTATTAGCGGGAT
>JBCDBW010000114.1:0-14251 GCA_039182965.1 Verrucomicrobiota bacterium | reverse complement strand
ATTTCAAAAATCAACCTCGCACCCCTGGAAAAACTCTCCGCAATCGTCGCCATCCACTCCGAACATACGCCCCCAAAACTCGCCCTGGACTTCAAAAGCAACCTCACCACCAAGTCCCACACCGTGTCCGGCAAGCTCTCCGGATCAGACTTCTCATACCGGGATCTCGCTATCGAAAAAATCGATATCCCTTTCCGCTATGAAGGCAACCCGGACCAAGCATCCATCTCCCTTCAAGCCGCCACCCTTCACCACCAAGGTCGCCCCGTGACACTCGATGGAGAATTCGATGTCTCTTCCAAGACCCTAAGAATCGACAAGTTTTCTTCCTCGGCAGACCTCCTTAGCCTCGCCTCGCGCACGTCTCCCAAACTCGCGAACCGCCTCGAAACGTTCGCCTTCGATCCACCGCCATCAATCACCGCCTCAGGCATTCTACCGGTTACTTCCCCCGAAGACGCAGATCTAAACCTGTCCATCGCCGGAGACAATGCCCTCAAATTTGCCATCAATGGCAATGCCCTGTCCCTCGATCGTCTCGCAGCTAGTCTCAGCCTAAAAAACGGCCTCCTCAAAACAGACAATCTATCAGGCGAGCTCTTCAAAGGCGCCCTCACCGCCAAAACAAGCTTACGCCCTTTCGAACACCCGCTCTCGCTCGATACCCTAACGCTAAACCTTAAGGACGCCTCACGGGAATACCTTGAATCCTTTCTTGGACACTCCAAAAAGATGTCCGGTAAATTCAATGTCCACTTCGAAGGCCACGGCCCCCCTTCCCTCGAAGGCATCACCGGCCACGCCCGCGTCGAAGCTTTCGACGCCAATTTTTATACGATTCCCATCTTCGGAAATCTCACCGCAATGCTCAAAAAACTTATCCCCTCTTTCTCACATGAAGAAAAGAGCACCCTCTCCGCAGATATCGATTTCAATCAAGGCACGCTCACTTCCAACAACATCAAGGTCCGTTCTTCCGGAACCACCATCAACGCGACCGCCAGCGTCAGCCTCCCCAAGAAATACCTGACCGCAGACGCCAATGTTCGCCTCGGTGGCGACGGCATCGTCGGCGCCGCCACAGGACTCCTCGGGAAAGCCCTCGAAGTCGAAGCTAAGGGCCCGTTTGACCACATCAAGTGGCGCTTCAAAAATGTCCCCGGTCTCAACCAGTTCGAAGGTATCGCCGAACTCAGCGGCAAGCTCTCCGAAAATACCATCAGCCTGCTCGGAGGCGCCGCTGGAAAAGTCATTGAAGCAGGAAAAGTCCCCGGCGAAGCCGTAAAGGAAGCCGCCGAAGCAATGAAAGGCCTCTTCCAAGGCCTCACCCCAAAAAAGAAAAAATAGTCACCCCACCCCCCAAAACACCGCTCCCCGCTATCGCTCCATCGCAATCCGAATCCCCTCTAGCAAAAACTTGTCGTGATACTTCCCGCCACTGTATTGGCGGCAACATTCCCAACACGCCACTCTCCCTCGATACGGTCGCACCCGATCGTGCGTCTGCCCGCAATAACCACAATGATAGCGCCACCGGCGCGCTACCCGGCGCCGTGGCGCCAATGGCAAATTGTGATTGGCCTTCTCGCCCGGAATTCCCAAGTCCGCACACGCTCGCCGCCACTCCGGACCGTGCGCCGATATCCGTCGCTTGCCCCCCCACCGAACGTGGGCCACCAAGTGAGCCAGCTCATGACACAAGGTATGCTTCGGCTCGGTCGGCTGAAACTTCATCAACAAGGGATTCAATTCAATCCGCGCCTCCAAATACTCCGCCAAACCCGCCGTCGTCCGCAACCGCCCGTTCCACCACACTTCCACAGAAGCCGCCAATTCCAACAAGCCTAATCGCTCCGCCTCCCGAGAACAATACAACGTCAATTCCGCATCAAAGCCCCGCGGTAATTCCAACACTTCTACGTTCGCCTCCTCCCCCGGCTCGCCTCCTCCCTCTGATGCCGATTCCTCTACCCCCCCGCCCACTTCACCCGTCAACCCTTGCGCCTCCGGCGAAAACTCAAACTCCATCTGCCTGAACGATACACCCCTCACAACGCTCAAATCATGTTCGCCTCTCCACTGTCCTTCCCCGCCATTCGCTCGTCCGCCGCCCCCGCCTTCTCTCGCTTGTCCAACACCGTGTATCCAATCGGCTCAATCGCCACTAATGAATGCTCCGGTATGCTCCCTCGCAAATACGCGTTCGCCCCCACCGTGCTCTCCCGGCCAATCGTCGTCTTTCCCCCCAAAACCGTCGCATTCGGATAAATCGTCACGCCGTCTCCCACATTCGGATGTCGCTTCGTCCCCTTCACCACTCGACCTTCGCCGTCCTTCGGAAAACTCCGCGCCCCCAAGGTCACCCCATGATACAGCTTCACATGCTCACCAATAACGCACGTCTCCCCAATCACCACACCGGTCCCATGATCAATGAAAAAATGTGAGCCAAGCACCGCCCCAGGATGAATGTCAATCCCCGTTCGACTGTGCGCCCACTCCGTCATCATTCGCGGGATCAATGGCACTTCCTGCCGATACAGCTGATGCGCCAACCGCTGAATCGCGATCGCTTCAATACACGGATACGAAACAATGATTTCTTCAAAACTCTTCGCCGCCGGATCACCCTCGTGGGCCGCTTCCACATCCGTACTTAACAGCCGACGCACTTCCGGCAACGATTCCATAAATTCACAGACCACGTCATGCACACGTGATGCCTCACCCGCCTCCGTTAAACTCTTCGCAATCTCCGTCTCCAAACGCTCCATCACACGGTCAATACGCTCTCCCGTGACCCCCTCCAATTCATCCGAGTGAATCGGCTCCTCATCATGAAACCCGGGAAACAACAACTGCAGCAAACCCTCACATATCGAAACCACCGCCGGCTTCGACGCTAGGTTCACCCCGTCGATGTTGTTGATCCCGCCCACGTCCTCATACGACGATAGTAAACTCGATACAATTTTCTCCCGCTCGCAATCCATATTCCCGCAGACTAAATTTGAAACAAATCCCGCTCCCCAGGCATCCCACCTCCGTCTATAAGAGCCCGCATCCCTCGACTTGCCAGATTCGTTTCTTTCATCTACTACTTGCCCCACGGACGAAACACGCCCACCGAACCAATCAACGATAAAGCTTTAATAACCACCACTAAATAAGGAATTCATTTTAGCTTGTTAAGTTTTTAAGAATTACTAAAATTTTTTTCAGATGGCCAGCCAATTCGACTCACTGAAAGATCGCGCCCATCGTGCAGACCAAATCATTCGCGAACCCAAAAGCTATAAAATCTGCTTCGGCTGTGATTCCATCGTTGGTATCGACGTCAATATCTGCCCAAACTGCCATGCCTATCGCTTTGAATCCGACGTGAAACAAATCGTCGCTCAAGCGAAATTACTCGGCAGCCGCGAAAAACAAACCGTCCTCGCCAGCGACCTCGATTAACGCCCCCCTCAATTAACCCCCTACCCCCCTGATGGGTGCCACGCATCCTGACGCTCCGCTCCCACCAGTAAGCGGCAACCGATCAGTTCGGCTCACTTTCATCCGTCGCCAATCGAACTCATCTCCGACTCCAAAGTCCTGTAATGACAACTTATTCACACACAAAGAATTAAAACGAAAACCATTTAGAAAATTTGTTGACGGAGTGTGGCAACTGCGGCACAAAACCGCCAACAATACCAAAGCAAAAAAACCAACATCTAAGAAAAACCAAGGGAAAAACATCTATTCTATGAAGCAACTCGCACCCTATACTATTGGACTATTCGCTTGCGCGGCCTTCTACGCTGCTACTCCTGTTGCCCAGGCAGGCGAAATGGTAGAACCGATCGTCGTCGTCGAGGAAGGTAGTGGCAGCTTGATCGATCCGGTCACCGGCGCGGTCTCCTTCGGCTACGATTCCACTTACTTTTTCCGTGGAACCAATTTCGGCAAAGACGCGCCATGGGCCTCGTTCGATTTCAGCGTACCGGCCGGCGCCTTCACCATCGATGGCGGTATCTGGTACATCAATCCAACGTCTCCCTCCGGGGCCATCCCATCGGATGACAATGACGAACTCGACCTCTACATCAGCGCCTCAACCACCCTCGGTCCCGTTGATGTTTGGCTCGGCTACACCGCCTACATCTTTCCGGAATTCGGTAGCGGTAGCACAAACGAAATCGGCGTCGGATTCGGAACCTCGATCAGTATCATCGACCTCGGCTTCGGCTATTACCATGACTTCGACTTGGAAACGAACTACTTCGAATACTCCATCGGCACATCCGTGGACATCACCGACTTCCTCACGGGGAACATTGGTGTCGTCCTCGGCCACTTCGAAGATACGGACTTCCACGGAATCGTCTCCGGTGGCCTCGACGTCGCCATCACCGACGCCGCGACGTTCTCAAGCTATATCGCCTACAACTTCGTGGGGACTGAAAAGCGCGATCGTGGATTCGAAAGTGGCCTTTTCGGTGGGGTCAGCATCAGCGTCGGATTCTAATCCTTTAGGCGCTTGATCATTTCGATTATCACTTAATCGTTTGTCCCAAAAACCCTCCGATCAGTCGATCGGAGGGTTTTTTTTGCCCCTTTTTCCCGCTTCCGCCCTTCACCCCAGAAGGACCCATTTGCAACGGATCCCCCCGAAACATCCCCTTTCCCTTTTCCCCGTTTTCATTTCTACTCGTCCTATGACCCTCTCCGCCTCGGTGCTCATCGACGGCCCACGCCACCTCGAGTTCAGCTACGCCATCCCCGATGACGTGGCCAATCATGTCGCCATCGGTTCCCGCGTCCGCGTCCCGCTCCAAAATCGCTCCGCCTTCGGTACCATCCTCGCCATTGGCGAAGAAACCCAAATCGATCCCGCTTCCCTCAAACCACTCACCGCTCTCCTCGACGATCAACCGGTCCTCACCCCCAACCTAGTCCAACTCGCTCGCTGGATCGCCGCCTACTACAGCACCGCCCTGGAAACCGTCATTCGCTCAGTCCTCCCCGAAGCCGTCCGCTCCAATTCACACTCCTTCAAAAAACGCAAAGCCGCCCAACTCATCTCCCCCTGCCCACTCGATAAAGTCCAAATCGATTCCCTCCAAACACGCGCCCCTCGACAGGCCGAAGTGCTCGCATTCCTGCAGTCGCACTCGCCTGACTCCCCGACTTTCCTCACTACCATTAACAAAGAAATTCCCGGTGCCGCCCCCGCCCTGAAAGCCCTCGAGAAAAAAGGCGTGCTCACCCTCACCGACAAAGTCGCTCCCCGCGATCCGCATGCAGCCGATAACTTTCTCCAAAGCAATCCCCTTCCCCTGAATCCCCAACAAGCCGGCGCCCTCCATTCAATCTCTCAGCACATCCTCAGCGTCCCCGCCCCGTCCCCGCCCAAACCCTTCCTCCTCCACGGCGTAACCGGCAGTGGAAAAACCGAGGTATACCTCCAAGCCATCCAAAAGGTCCTCGATCTCAACCAGACCGCCCTTGTCCTCGTCCCCGAAATCGCGCTCACACCCCAAACCGTGGAACGCTTTAAACGCCGCTTCGCCTCCATCCAACAACAGATCGCCGTGCTCCATAGCCACCTTAGCCAAGGCGAACGCTTCGATGAATGGCATAAAATTAATCAAAAAAACGCCCGTGTCGTCATCGGCGCCCGCAGCGCTATCTTTGCCCCCCTCAATCGCCTCGGACTCATCATCGTCGACGAAGAACACGAAAATTCCTACAAGCAGGAAAACCCTCCCCGATACCACGCCCGCGATGTCGCCACCGTCCGCGGTCAAATCGAAAAATGCCCCGTCATCCTAGGCAGCGCCACCCCCTCCCTCGAATCATGGCACAACGCCCAACGCGGGAAATACCATCTCCTCACCCTCGACCAACGCGCCGACGATCGCAAATTACCCCTCATCCGCGTCGCCGATATGCGCAACGAAGCCCGCAAGAAAAAAGACGGTATCCCCTCCCTCCTTTCCGAACACCTTCGCATCGCCATTCTCAAACGACTCGACCAAAACGAACAAGTCATCCTCTTCCTCAACCGCCGCGGTTTCGCTACATCCCTCGTCTGCCAGGAATGCGGATACGTGTGCCAATGCCGACACTGCTCCGTCCCCCTTACCTTCCATCGCACCGACGAAAAACTCCTCTGCCACATCTGCGGCTTCCAACAAGTCGCGCCAGCCAAATGCCCCGAGTGCCATAGCCGCACCATCCGCTTCTCCGGATACGGCACCCAAAAAATTGAAGATCTCCTCCACGATGAATTTCACGGACACCGGATCGCCCGCGTCGATGCCGATAGCATGCGCCGCAAAAATGAACTCCGTGATACCCTCCGGGATTTCAAAGCACGAAAAATCCAAATCCTTCTCGGCACACAAATGATCGCCAAAGGCCTCCACTTCCCCAATGTCACCCTCGTCGGAATTCTCAACGCCGATCTCGGCCTCCATATGCCGGACTTTCGCGCCGGCGAACGCACCTTTCAACTCCTCACCCAAGTCGCCGGACGCGCCGGGCGCGGCGATCGCCTCGGCGAGGTCATCGTCCAAACCCATACCCCGCAACACCCCGCCATCCAGTTCGCACGCCACCACGACTACCACGGCTTCGCTGAACAAGAACTCCCGTTCCGGAAAGAATTCCAATACCCCCCCTACCTCCACGCCCTCCTCATCACCGTCCGCTCCCCGCACGAACGCCGTGCCCAATTCTCCGCCGAAACCCTTGCCAAACGCCTCCGCCCCGCCCTCCCCGAATCCGTCCTCGTCACCGATCCCCTGCCCTCACCCCTCGTCAAAGCCGCTGGTCAATTCCGCTTCCAAATCATGCTCCGATCCCCCTCCACCAAAGCCATGACGGACCCCCTCTCCCAAGTCCTCCAAGAACTCTCCTTCCCCGAAGATGTCCTCGTCGTCCCTGACATCGACCCCTACTCCTTGATGTAGCCCCCTTCCACTCCACATACTCATACTCTCAATCCGACTTCCTAGTCATACGCACCGACTCCCTCCGCTCCCCATAAAGTTTCCCCACCCAACACGTCCCGAAGTCGCAACAGAACCTTCCGCCCCCACCCAAACCTCCCACTCAAAGAGTCCATGGAGGGCAGAACCTCGCCCACCACGGCGGGCTCCCGCGCTGCCACAACACAACCAACCGTCTCCGGCAACCAACGGCCCGCCCAAAAACCCTACCGTCCGCAAGCGGCGAACAACGAGAGCCGGCGGCCCAACGGCCGCATCCGGATGCAACGTCACGTTGCAGGAGTGCTCAACCATAACGTGGTCACCCCGCCCCCACTCTGCGCTCCCAGGCGCATCGCCATTTGATGACTCAAAACGCCTGCCACCGCCAATCCAATCCCGAAATGCCGACTCTCCTTGGTCGTGTGAAATGGCTCCCACATCTTCTGCAATTCTTCCACCGATAAATCTCTCCCCGTATTGCGAATGAAAAAATCCACCCGCTTCTGATCCGCCGCCGTCGCCCGTCCCGGTGGCATCACTTCCACCATCACTTCACCTCCCGCCGCACCAGCGGCTTCGGCCGCATTGCTCACCAACTCCATCAACAGCTCCTTAAACTTTGTCGTATCCGCCATCACCGGCGGCAAACCCTCCGGCACATCCATCGTCAAAACCACCCCGTTTGCCTGACACACGTCACTGAAGCTCGCATGCGCATGTCCAAGAAAATCATTCATCGAGACCGCCTGCGGAACCGTCGCCGCACAACCGCTCGCCGTCAGGATTCGCTCAAACAACACCTTCGAATTGTCGCCCGCTTCCTTGATGTGCTTCGCATTCTCCAGCGTCGTCCCGTCCAAATCATCCTGCATCAAAATCAAACTCGAAAAGCCCTGGATCACCGCCAGAAAGTTGTTCGACTTGTGCGTCAATCCGCGCATCAACCCATCGAAATAATGACGAGTCGCCGATTGATCGAGTGCAAATTGATCCGCAAACACAAATTCAGCCGCGGCCGCCAGAGGAGGAGATTCCATAAGATTCACAGTTCTTAAATATCCATTAATTCATAATAATGCAAACAATTTGTGGTCATTATTAAAAATATGGAATGCATCCTAGCCTCCCCCCAGGCTCCCGCAAACACGAACCTCATCCGCCTGCACCACCATCGTCTCCGTCCCATCCCCCAGCCGCACCCGCATCTCTCCCCCACGTCCCAGCCCCAAAAAACGCCCCCGCTCCCGACCCTCAATCCCGCGCCGAAACTCAATTTCACGACCCATCAGCCCACTCAGGGCCTCCGCCTCCGCAATCACTGGCCCTCGATCCCTCTGACCCACCCGATACAACGCATCAAATGCATTCAGGACACGCCCCGCCACCTCTTCCCGGCTCGCACCTCGTCCACCTAACATCGCCACTGATCCTGCCGTGTCCGCCAACTCACCCCCAAACCTCTTTGCCAGAACATTAATCCCCATCCCCACAACCACATAATCACCCTGATTCTCCACCAAAATCCCACACACCTTCTTCCCATCCGCCGAATACACATCGTTTGGCCACTTCAGCAAGACTTCCACACCGCAAGCCGCACGGATCCCACGGCAAACCGCCACCCCTGCGGCATGACTCAGCCACAGCCAGCTCGCCGCCGACCCCGACGGCCGTAACAAAACCGAAAACATCAAACCCTCCCCTGCACAAGATACCCATTCTGACCCTCCACGCCCTCGTCCACTTGTCTGCATCTCCGCGAATACCACCAACCCCTCTTCCCCCCCCTCATCACCCAGGCGCTTCGCCTCATCGTTCGTCGATCCCACTTCTTCCATGACGATGATTTCACGTCCAATCACCTTGTCTTTCCCTAACAAACCAATGATCGCATCACGATCCAACGTCCAATGATTACTCTTCATCGCTCGTCTCCAAATCCAAGGCCAAATCCACCGCCACCGCCGAATGCGTCAAGGCACCCACGGAAATATAATCGACCCCCGTGTCCGCAATCGCTCCCACCGTCTCCAAAGTCACGCCACCGCTCGCTTCAAGTCGTACCCGCCTCTTCGTCATCGTCACCGCCTCCCGCATGTCCTCAACCGACATATTATCCAGTAATATAACGTCCACCCCTTTCAACTCTAAAAACGTTTCCACCTGCTCCAAGGTATCCGCCTCGAGTTCCACCTTCATTCCCGAACGTTCCCCTTTCACCCGATCAATTGCCGCCTGTATTTCCCCCCTCCTGCCTTCTGCCAGCAAGTGATTGTCCTTCACCATCACCTGGTCAAATAAACCCATCCGGTGATTTCCACCGCCCCCTGCCCGCACCGCTTCCTTCTCCAAAATCCGCCACCCCGGCGTCGTCTTTCGCGTGTCCAGAATCTCCACGCCCTCACGCCTACCACCCGCCGCTTCCACAAAACGCCGCGTCATCGTCGCCACCCCACTCAGGCGCTGCAAAAAATTCAAGACCGTCCGCTCCGCCGTCAATATGCCTCGCGTCGGTCCCGCCACATACATCACCACGTCCCGCGCCTTCGCCTCGGTCCCATCCACCATCTCGATTTCCACCTCAATCCCTTGATCCACTCGCCGTATCACCTCTCGCGCCACTTCCGTCCCCGCCACCACCAATTCCTCCCGCGCCACAATGACCCCCGTAGACCACGCCGTCTCCGGCACAAAATACAACGCTGTCACATCCCCCGCCCCAATATCCTCCCCCAACGCCAAATCAATCAACTGCAATACCCCGTCATCCATACTTCCTCGTCATCCTCTCACATTCCCCAAAAAATTGCCACCCCTCCCCCCGGCCTCGAACTGGAGGCGCAGGCACCTGACCGCGCTGCCTTCCCGGTAGCCGCGATCGCCGATCGCGGCTCCTCTCTGCAATTGCCGAAGCCGAGGGCGCACAACGCGCCTCCAAGAACCTCCCGCCCCATCCAACAACGTTCTCGTGCATAATACCGACTCCCTCTCCTCCAACAGTGGAGCGCCGGCAAGCACAAGAAGAATGAAAGCAAATTAGTTAAGATTACTGGTTTAAATCCCCCATTCCCACGCTTTATTATTTCCACAGCGCGTTCGCTCCCGCGCGCTAAAACGGCCGACCGTCACCATCGGTCAAGCCATCCGCACGCTTCATCTCGTCTCAACCACAGCCGCATGGGAGCCAAATCCAAACAAACCTACTCCTCCTCTAACACGGCCGCGGCCTTGCGTTCCCGACGTCACTCCCTCCCCTGGCCGGTCCGCTTTCTCTTCGGCGGAGCCATCTTTCTCACACTCCTCATCGCCGCATTCCTCCTCGGCGTTGCCCTCGTCTACGGTTACCTCGCTAGCCGACAAGATATCTCCGATCTCGCTCGCATGCCGCAGCGATCCGTCGTTTTCGATCGCAATGGAGAGGTCATCGGCCGTCTTCACGGGGCCAATCGCACCATCATTTCCCTCGACCAAATCTCTCCTTTCTTCATCGACGCCCTCATCGCACGCGAAGATTCACGTTTCTTCAAACACAACGGCGTCGACTTCATCAGCGTGGTCCGTGCCACCGTCCGCAATATCGAAGACAAAACATACGCCCAAGGCGCGAGCACGATCACCATGCAGCTCGCCCGAAATAGCTATCTCAACCACGATAAAAATCTCCACCGCAAACTCGTCGAAGTCATGATCGCCCGCCGCATCGAGCGGGAATACAAAAAAGAACAAATCCTCACCGCCTATTGCAATCGCATCTTCTTCGGCACCGGCCTCTACGGAATCGATCGCGCCGCCCATGCCTACTTCCGCAAATCACCCGCCCAGCTCACGCTCTCGGAATCCGCGATGATCGCCGGCATCATCCGCGCTCCCAACCGCTTTTCCCCTTTCCGCCACTACGAACGAGCCCTCGCCGAACGAGACACCGTCCTCGATCGCATGCTCGAACTCGGCTACGTGACACCGGGAGAGGTGTCCGCCGCCAAACAAGCCCGCCCCCAAATCCACACCCACGAAATCGAAAAGACCCAGGACAACTACGCGCTCGGAACCGTCCGCCGCTTCCTCGACAAATTTCTCGAAGACAATGATATCGAAGACGGCGGCTTCGCTATCCACACCACCCTCGACCTCCGCCTACAGAATGCCACCGAACAAGCCATTGAGAATCGTCTCCGCACGCTCGAAGCCACTCCGGGATACGCCCACCGATCCAAAGCCCGATACGCCCAATCCTTCGATCCCGACAACCCACAGAAAACCGATTACGTCCAAGGCGCCGCCGTGGTCCTCGATAACGAAACCGGCGGCATCCTCGCCGTCGTCGGCGGCCGCGACTTCTCACATAGCCAGTTCAACCGCGCCCTCAACGCCCGTCGCCAGATCGGATCCACATTCAAACCCTTCGTCTACGCCGCCGCTGTCGAAAAGGGCCTCATGCCCGGCACCCTCGTCGACGACTCCGCCATCCGCCCGGACGAACTCTCCGGCTTCAACGCCCATTGGAGCCCGCGCAACGCCGATAACAAATTCCTCGGCCCGCAACCCGCCCGGGAAGGCCTCGTCCAATCCCGCAACACCATGACCGTCCGCGTCGGTCAATACGCCGGCATCGAGAATATTATCGATATCGCCCGACGCTTCGACCTCGCTACCACCGCCCCCAATTCCCCTCAAACCTACATCGGGAACCTCGGCGTAAATCTGAAAAACCTGACAAGCGCCTACTCGGTCTTCCCAAACGAGGGCATTCTTCGCCGACCATTCCTTATCAGTCGCATCGAAAAAATGGGCGGTGACAAAGCCGTGCGCGCCACACCCATCGTGGAGCAATCTGCCATCTCACCAGGGGCCAGTTGGATTACGTCCCAAATTCTGCAACAGGTCATGACCCGCGGTACAGGACAAAATGCGCGAACCCAGGGCCTCACCGTTCCCACCGGCGGCAAAACCGGCACCACTGACCACTACACCGACGCCTGGTTCGTCGGATACACCAGCCGCGTGTCTTGCGGGGTCTGGGTTGGGCTCGATGAACCGAAAACCATCATCGAACGCGGATACGGCGGCACCCTCGCCCTCCCCATCTGGACCGACATTATCACCGCCTCCCAATCCCTCGGCTATCCCGCCGCTCCCTTCCAAACCCAACTCCGCCGCACCCAAGTCGAACTCTGCAATGTCACCGGCCTCCTCGCCGCCGATCACTGCCGTAAACACGGCAACGCCTACACCACCACCATCCCCTTCTCCATGCTCCCCCAGAATCCTTGTATCTCCCATGCCCCCAATCCTCAACTCTCCCAATCCCAACAACCCCGCCCCAGCCTCATCAAACGCTTCCTCAACGCCTTCGACTAAAGTCCGATTTGAACAAACCCCACGCTCCAGCGTCTACCCCCTTACAAAATAGCCCGCCTTTTATATTCCCTCTCCTCCGGAGGAACCGGTTAGGCTAAAGGCAAAACCGCATCATGCGCCGCCGCGAAATTGAAAATTGAATTTTGAGAACTGAAGTCTATTTGGACTGCCTTCCGCGATTTTAATCGCGCCAAAATGCGAACCGTAGACATTCCGCAGAGCCTGAGCAATGCAAAGGATAAATTGGAGCATGAGTTTTTCCGCGGCCCTATCACCCACCAAACCTCCTTTCCCTCCATCAGCCAGCGATGCTTCCGCAAGGCGGAAAAACATTAGCGAAGATCAGTGTCGATTAGTGGTTTTAAAAAATTCATCCCTATGCTGCCGAAGCTTGCCCGCCGAGGCGGGTTCCCTCCTGTAAATTTCACTGCCTCCCAACCGAACAACTGAAGAACCCATCAACCGGAGAACTAAAAATGGACATCCTCGACACCCTCGCCCTAGCCCTCGGCTTCGCCACCCTCGCCGGCATCAACCTTTACCTCACCGTCCTCGTCACCGGCCTCGCCATCCGTTTCGACCTCTTGACGCTCTCCGCCAAATACGCCGATCTCGCCGTCCTCGGCGACAATCCTGTCCTCATCGCCGCCGGACTTTTCTTCCTGCTCGAATTCTTCGCTGATAAAGTCCCCTGGGTCGATTCGCTCTGGGACTCAATCCACACCCTCGTCCGCCCCATCGGCGGCGGTCTCCTCGCCCTCAGCGTCCTCGGCGAACTCCATCCTGCCATGGAAGTCATCATCGCTCTCCTCGCGGGCGGCACCACTCTCGTCGCCCACTCCGCCAAAGCCGGCACCCGTTTGGCCGTAAATGCCTCGCCCGAACCTGTATCGAACATCGCGGTGTCCACCGCCGAAGACGTCGGCGTGGTCGCCGGCTCCGTCATCATGTGGCAAAGCCCCCTCGCCTTCGGCCTCATCTGCCTTCTCTTCCTCGGCCTCGTCCTCTACTTCACCCCACGCATCTGGGGTCGCATCCGCAATACCCTCTGGCTCCTGTCCAAAAAAGCTCGCCTCCCCTTCGCCCATCCCGATTCTCAAAACGCTCCCCTCCCTGACGATCTCACCCACGAAGAAGCCACGCTCCTCGCCAACGAACTCGCCTCCGACAAACCCGACCCGCTCTGGGCCGTACCGACGATCATCGGGAAAGCCAAACAATACAAAGGTATCCCCACGCAAGCGTTCGGAAAAATCATCGCCGACCGCGAATCACCCAGCACCCTCTTCCTCGCCGGCAAACGACGCCGTAAACCCTTCCTCATCCCCATCCCCATCGCCGATGCCAAATGCATCCGCGAATCCCGCTTCCTCAGCGAAGACCTCGTCATCCACGGCAAAAACGCCAGCTCAAAACTCACCCTCCGCTTCCCCCGAGGCTGCGCCCCTCTCGTCGACAAAATCATCGAAGCCCTCGACACCACCACTCCCGCGACACCCCAGCCATCCTGGAACGCCTCGCCGTAACGCCGCTCTGAAAACGAAGCTAGGGCGGGACGGCCCCGGCCCGCCGCTGCAGCGAAATCCGCCGACGCGTCGCCTGGATCAACCCGCGTAACCTCCAAAACCAGACAGCATCGATATTCATCCTGGTAGGTGCCACCTCGTCCGAACCTCAGTAATTCGCAGCGCTCACACCAGGATTCTGGTTGGATTTCCTAAGCCAAAAATCTACTGTCCTAGTGTGAAGATCGAATCAAGCAAACTCTCTCGCCGATCGGCTTGCAAACTGATCGGAACAGGAATTGGGACGGGCATTTTTGCAAACCTGGTCAACCCAGCTCACCTCCTCGCGGCACCCAAAGCCGTAACCCCCCGCCCCTCAGGATTTCCCTGGAAAGAAGTAAACTT
>JBCDBW010000113.1:0-14271 GCA_039182965.1 Verrucomicrobiota bacterium | reverse complement strand
CACGTCAGCCCCTTTTCGATACCCTCTTCGTCTACGCCAATAATCCTCTCGATCTAAGCGCTTCTCGACCGTCTCCCCTCAAAAAAAATATCACGCTCACGTCCTTCGAAAGCAGTCTTACTTCCACATACCCGCTCACGATTGGCGTCCGCTCCGGCTCGCCGTTTATCGCGGAAGCACGCTTTCAAACACCCCGCGTGTCCCCCGAAGAAGCCACCCAAATCCTGGAACGATACAAAAATCTCGCCACCGATATCCTAGCGGCCCCACCTCAAACCACGGTCGCCGATCTCCTCAAAGATCCCGCCCCCTTCCGCCCACGCACAAACCCAATCACTCCCGCCACAGCCGCCGTCACGCCTCCTCCCTTCGAACCGCCCGCGACCGCCCTCGAGGCTGAGCTCGCCGGCATCTGGCTCGACCTCATCGACGTCGACCGCGTCGGCCGAAATGACAATTTCTTCGATCTCGGCGGCCAATCCCTCACGATCCCTCGCCTCATCAATCACATCGAAAAGACCACCGGAGCCAATCTCCCGCTCGGAATCATCTTCCAAGCCCCCACCCTCGCCCAACTCGCCGCCGCCATCTCCCACGCCAAAACCCGTTCCCAAACACAAGAATCAACAGGCGGGGTCATGGTCGAAATCCACGCCGGGCACTCCGCACCCGCCCTCTTCGCCACCGCCGGCGGCGTCGGCGTCGAAGAAGAACTGCTCGTCTTCGGCGCCCTCATCCCCTTCCTCCCTAACGAAACCCCTATCTACGGTTTCCGCTCCGGCGCCCTCGACGACCCGCCCCCGGCCTCGTTCGACGATCTCGTGAATCGCAACCTGAAGGAACTCCAAGAACGCCAACCCATAGGTCCCTACCTCATCGCCGGAGAATGCATTTCTGGCCCCATCGCCTTCGAAATGGCACGCCGCCTCCACAACAATGGCCACGAGGTCGCCCGCCTCATTCTCCTCGATTCCAAATGCCCGCAAAAAGAAGACTTCATCCGACAGAGAGACCACGGCCTCCCCGATCTTGAAGCCGTCCAAGGCCCCGCGCGCGCACGGCAAATCCAAAATTATTACCTCAACATTCTCGGCGCCGAACACTCCCCCTACAAAGGCGCCGTCGACCTCATCGTGTCCGACGATTCCCGCGAGCAGTTTGGCGATTCCCTCGGCTGGCAGGATTATCTCACCGGCCCCTGCCGCATCCACAAAGTCCCCGGAGATCACGATTCCTATATCCGCACACACAACGCCGAGGTCGGTCGTTGCCTCAATCAAATCCTCAGGGACGTCCTCACCATCACGTCTTCATAGTCCCCACCCAATCCCGTGGCTCATATCGTCTACATCACCAACGGCATGGCGAGCACGCTCCACTCCGGACTCGAATTGAGCCGCCGCCTCACCGCCGCAGGACACCGCATCACGTTCCTCAGCGATGCCAAGGTCGAAGACCAAATCACCGCCGCAGGTCACGAGTTTCACCGCCTCACCGCACCCGAAGCACTCCAAAAAGAACTCAAAAAAAACAAGCCTAACAAAGGGAAACGACAAACCCTGCGCGGTCGCTTCCGCTGGCACCGATACCAACGCCGCATCCGACACCAATCCCTACACCACACCGAAGTCGAAGATCATCTCGCCGCGCTCGCTCCCGATCTCCTCATCATCGATGCCGAAATGCACGTGGCCATCATCGCCGCTTCCCAACTCAAAATCCCCATCCTCCTCACGATCGTCTGGTTCTCAATCTTCCACCAACCCGGTCTCCCACCTCTGCACACACCCCTCGCCCCCACCGACAACCCCGCCGAAGATAAACGCCGCTTCGAAGACGCGTGGACCCAATGCATCCGCGAAGCCCGCGCCTTTGACCACGACAGCAAAAACAGTCCCGAAGGAAAAGAACGACAAGCCAACCCCATCGCCTACTCCTCCGTCTTCCGCGATGATCTCATCGCCTTCGCCCGCGCGCGCAACATCCGCCTCAATGAAATGATCGACCGCTCCCAGTGGCTGCGCCCCCACACGTATCGCGATTTTCCCGTGCTCTCATTCAACGTCGAAGCCCTCGAGTTCCCACACGACAACCATCCCCTCCTCCATTACGTCGGCCCCATGATCGACGTCAACCGCTCTGAATTGGAGCGCCACCCCAAAGACCATGCCCGCTGGGAGGCGTTCCTCAAACAACGCCCTCCGGAAAACTTTCCTCTCGTCTATGCCTCCCTCGGCACCTTCTGGGCAGCCGATCAGAATTTCCTCAAGACCATCCTCCAGGTCTTCGCCCGCCACCCCGAATGGTCACTCGTGCTCGGCCTCGGCGGAACACTCAAACCCGCCGACCTCGCACCAACACCCGAAAACACGCTCGTCCTCGAATGGGCCCCGCAACTCAAAGTCCTCCAACACGCCGCCGCCGCCATCACCCACGGCGGCATCACCACGATCAATGAATGCCTCCGCCTCGGCGTCCCACCCATCGTCTATTCCACTCACCACGTCGATCAAGATGGCTGCGCCGCCCGCGTCGCCTTTCATAAGGTCGGCATCGCCGCCGAAAAAAATGAGGCCTCCCCCACACAGCTGGAGGAAGATATCCTGGAGATCCTAACTAATTCCGCTCTCCGAGAGAACGTCCAAACGATGAAACAAAAGATCATCGCCACCGAAATCTCCCACACCGCTCTCAAAGTCATCGAAAAGCGTCTCCCGCCAACCTGATCGCAGCCTCAACCACCATTTCCTTCACGCTCACACATCGCGATCAAGAAGCACCACCCGCCCGTTTCAAAAATCCTCTCTCAGTCCACTTCAACGCGCTTCTGGAAAGACTTCCCCCGCAATCTGCGGCGCATAAAGGTGATCGATCCCATCCGCCTTCAGTCGCAGGGCTCCTTCGTCCGTCAAATTGCCGCAGTCTCCCGCATGCACATACTCCACCACCGGCTCCTCGTCCCAGACCGCCACCCGGATCGACTTGTCATCCTCGCTGAATTGCTTCATCCGAGACCGCATATAATCGCTTGTTATAATTTCGTGCTGAAGCGGCCGCTCTTGCTGGAAATGAATCGCCACCTGCAGCGTCTCAATCAAAAATCGCAGCTGAAAAAGACACACGTGATGGGCCATCCCATACCAGTGCGGCCCGAACCAGCGCAAACGGCTCCCCCATCCCGACTCACCCACCCAACCACACTCCTTCCGAATCTTCTCAATATCGCTCCACCAAAAAGACGCCCGGCCCAGTTTGATCGTCACAAGCCGCTCGCTCTCCATGAAATCCACCAGTTCCTCAAGGGTCGATGCCGCAAAATGCTGGATCAGCCAATGATCTTCCTGAAGATAAAAAACATAACGAAAACCCCGTCCCTCCAATTCCTCGGACGCGCGTAGCAATCGCGCAGCAAAGCTGCCCGTCCCCGTCAACAGCGGAGCAAATCCATTCGAGTCTACGGGATAGGCCTCGCTGACAAAGAAACGGGGCACGCCCACCGGCAAGTTCAAGGCGCCGTAATAAAGCGCGGGACCCCAGAAGCGCTGATATCCATCCCATGAATGAAGTAATACGGCCGGTGGATGGACACGGGTCTCAAGCCCGCAGCGCACGCCCTCACTCTCGGCTCGCACACGGGCCCAAGCCGCTTCTTGCTCCTCGGCGGGAATGTCACATGTGGGCTCTTCAGCCATATCACACGGTTTCCCGGTTACCAGGAAGAAACAGCGTCCCGTCGCATGCCCCACTCTGCATGGCTTCCATCCTAGCTCGTCGACCCAATTCACGCACTTCGAATCCGTAAATCCATCAGAAATTCTTCAACCATCTCATCCTTCCCTCAAAGCCACCATCCCACCTCACCATTATTGTGAAGCACCAGCCTTCGTGCTAGCGTCCCCACCAGTAATGCCCAGACGACGAATCCCTTTCTCCTCGACCCCACTCACGCGCGCCGCCCTGACCCTCCTCATGGGCTTCCTAGCCTGCTTTTTCCCCTCGCCGATCCATGCGGAAAACGACGGCGGATCACTGGAAGAACCCCTCCAAGGCTTCATCTACCTCGAAGCATTCGAGACAAGAAAAGAGTTCCTCCTCAACGCCGACGCCATTCGCAACCTCGCTCCCGAAAACGCCGATGCCCCGCTCGACGATACCCGCCGCGGGACGCTCATCAACGCCTTCCGTACGCTCCTCGACAAAGGCTGCAAGGTGTCCACCGATGGAGAACCGATCCAATTCGAACCCGACCGCGTCGACTTCGTCGTCATGGACCCCGAAATGGGTCCCCAGCCCGACACCCGCAACCCCATCCCACAGGATGAAGCCATCCTCGCCGCGGTGTTCGCCGCCCCCGCAAATGGATTCCCCAAAGAAATCAAAATCGAGTGGTCGCTGTTTCCCAATCAAGAAAACCCCGTGCCCGTCCTCGCCGAAGCCATGAGCGCAGGAACCCAACGGCTCATGACCACCAAAACCCTCTCCTTCACGCCAGAGAATCCATCCCAAACGTGGATCGTCCCCGAACTCGAAGCCGCTCCCGAACTCCTCGAGGTGCCGCCCCCCACTCTCGCCAAAAACTCATCCTCGTGGCCACTCGCCGCTGGTATCGCCCTCATCGGAATCGTTCTCGCCGCCGTCACACGCAGCAGTCGCGTGAAAGATAAAACCACGTTTCTCACCGCCGCCGTCCTCGCCCTCCTCCTCGCCGCCGGTATCAGCTATCGCGCATTCAATCATCAAAACCTCGCCCGCCTCAACGACGAGGAAAGCGCCGCCCTCGTGGAAACCCTCCTCAAGAATGTCTACCACGCCCTCGCCTTCCGCGACGAATCCACCACTTTCGAAACACTCTCCAAGAGCCTCGACGGCCCCATCCTCGAGGAACTCTACCTCGATATCCGACGCAGTCTTTACCTAGAAGAGAAAGGCGGGCCCCGAACCAAGGTGCTCAAAATTACCCTCATCGATTGCGTCGCCCAACCCACAAGCGATCGCGATGGTATCAAAGCCCGCGCCGCATGGACGAGCATCGGCAGTGTCAGCCACTGGGGCCACCTCCACGCCCGCCGCAACCAATACCTCGGTGACCTCGTGATCGAACCCATCGATGACACCTGGAAGATCACCCAAGTCAATCTCCTCAAGGAAACCCGCCTCTGATCAGACGCCCGCGCCAATCCCAGACTTCCGGCGCCTGTCGGCAAAGAATGGATTATGGATCTTCATTCGATTTCATTCGTAAGAAATAAGAGAAGCCATTACGCTCTCATACGCCTAAGAAGTTCATGCCGAGACTGCTGGGACCACTCGGAAACAAGTCACCCGCCTGCTCATCCCCAGCCGGGACGCCATTCCTGTCTGTCCTGATCGCCCTCGCTCTTATCGCCCTCTGCCCCGCCCAAAAAAACCTCGAGTCCCGGTTCCAAAACGCCGACCAGTCGTGGTTCCAGAAAGCCCGGGAAGATCTTCACGGTCCCGACCTCAAAAACAACGACGGGAAACACTCCAAAGCCGGCCTCGATCTCCTCTGCCTCTTCCACGAACACGACGAAGCACGAAAAGAACAAACCCGCCGCCCACGCCGCGGCCAACGCAACCAGGGAACGCCTTCCCGAACCACTTCCTTTACCCCCACCCTCCAAGCCTCCACCAACGCCTTCCTCCCCATCGTCGGCAATGATATCCTCGTCGATATCGCCTGCGACTCTCATGAGCTAACGCACCAAGTGTGCCAGAACCTCGTTAAACTCGGCATGCGGGACGCTAGCGCCCGTGGCTACCTCGCCTCCGGTCGCCTGCCCATCGAACAAATCCAAAACGCTTCCCAAACTCCCGGCCTTCGATTCCTCCGCCCCGCTTACCGAAAAAACCATGTCGGCCTCGTCACATCACAGGGCGTCGCTGCCCTCGAAGCCGACGAGGCCGCCGCCATCGCCCCCGGCTTTGACGGCTCAGGCGTCACCATCGGCACACTCTCCGATTCATACGATACCGCCCCCGCACCCGCTACCAATGCCGCCGCTGACGTCGCTTCCCTCGACCTCCCCGGTGGTATCGTGGTTCTCGACGACACCGTGATCGGCACCGACGAAGGACGCGCCATGATGCAGCTCATCGCCGATGTCGCTCCCGGCGCCGCTCAGCAATTCCACACCGCTTTCAACGGCCAGGCTGGCTTCGCTCAAGGCATCATCGATCTCTTCAACGCCGGCTGCGATATCATCGTCGATGACGTGTTCTATTTCGCCGAGCCTTACTTCCAGGACGGCGTCATCGCCCAAGCCGTGGAAACCGTGGTCGCAGGAGGAGCCATGTATTTCTCCTCTGCCGGAAATGCCGGTCGCAATTCTTACGAAGACGCCTTCCGCCCCGCCTCTTCGATCACCGGCCTCGGCGGCGGCCCCCTTCACGACTGGGATCCCACCCCGGAGAACGAAGATATCTTCCAGGAGTTCGTTGTCCCCGTCGGTTCGTCCGTCATCTTCGTCCTCCAATGGGATCAACCCTTTTTCTCCGTATCCGGCCCCCCAGGCAACCAAACCGAAGTCGACATCTACATCACTGGCACTGGAGCCGGCCAATTCACCGTTTTCGCCGGCACGATCGCCAACAATATCGGAGGCGACGCCGTGGAACTCTTCCAGTTCTTCAATAGCGGCATCACAGACATCGATGGCGTTGCCGGTCCCGACACGGTTTTCAATCTCCTCATCGAACATCGCGGCGGTCCCGCTCCCACCCGCGTCAAATACATCTTCTATCCCCAAGGAAACGTTGCGTTCAACGAATACAACACTCTCTCCTCCACCATCGTCGGTCATGCCAATGCCGCCAATGCCCTCGCCGTCGGTGCTTCCGCCTATTTTCTCACCCCCGCCTTCGGCACCTCACCCCCTCTGCTCAATTCCTACTCCTCCGCCGGCGGCACCCCCATTCTCTTCGACACCGCCGGCAATCCTCTCCCCGCCCCGGAATTCCGACCCAAACCCGAGTTCGTCGCCGTCGACGGCGGAAACAACACCTTCTTCGGCCCCGATACCGAATTCGATGGCTCACCCAATTTCTTCGGCACCTCAGCTTCCGCCCCCCACGCCGCCGGCGTCGCCGCTCTCATGCTCGAAAAAGCCGGCGGCCCGGCCTCCCTCTCCCAATCTCAAGTCCTAGCCGCATTGCAAAATTCCGCAATTGATATGAACACCCCCGGCTTCGATAGCGATTCCGGCGCCGGCTTCATCGACGCCGAAGCCGCCATGCTCGAAGTCCCAATCGATTTCCCCTTCTGGCAGCAGGTCACCTTCAAAGGATCCGCCAACCCGGCCATCATTGGCCTCGGCGCCGATCCAGACTTCGACGGCTTCACCAACGCCGCGGAATACTATTTTGGCGGGAACCCCTTCGTCCAACAGGGCTCTTTCGGAAGAACAATTGTCCCAGGTCCCACCCCCGTCCTCACCTACTCCGTCGCCAAACAAGCCGCCCCCGATTTCCTCATCCTCCAAACCTCCAGTGATCTCGTGAATTGGAACACCCCCGCCAACCAACCAGTTGCCGTCGCCGACCTGGGCGAGCTCGTCCAATACAACCTCACCATCGGTGACGAGGAGACCGAGCGCGTCTTCGTTCGCTTCCTCATTCCACCCTCCCCGTGAAGGCGTCATCATTGCCCTCTCCACCGTAATCATCTCTGCCAAGTGTCGACGAAGCCCCTCTCATCAGCGCCTTTCAAATGACTCACGCTTCCTCGCCCCCCTCAAAGAAACTCTCAGGCGTCCGTTGGATCGCCTTTCTGTCGTTGGCGCTTTTCGGAGCCTGCATGACGGTCTTCGTCCTCGCCTGCCTCTCCCTTAATGCCAGCCAACAGCTCGCAACACAACCCTCCCCACTTGAAGCCGCTTTGCCACTCATCTGCCTGACCTTTGCATCCCTGATCTTCCCCGTGCTCGTGCTCTCCTTCGTTACCCTGGTCCCCATCGCAGATCGCAGTTAATGAGGCAAACCCAGCCCGCCATGCCGCCAAACCGACCACCGTTCATGCGACGAATCGTCTTCGCCATGATCTTCATCGCCTTCCCCGCTTTTCCCCCGCCCACCGCCGAGGCCGGTCCGGGCGGCGGCGGATCAAGCGCCCAAAAAGGCGGCCGCTCCGGCCTGCACAAACAATTCCTCGATAATCAATATCGCCCACGCGCGTCCTTCGCAAACCTGCAATCCGAATCGGTTACCAAAAAGCCCATCCTTCCCCTGATCATCAATTATTCCGTGCCGGTCGGATTCGTTGGCGAAGTCTATCTCTTCATCAACAACACTCGGGCCGCCACCTATGAGATCCCGGAGAACTCCCGCAAAGGCCGTCTCCAAGTCAACCTCGACCTCTCCCCATACGGACCCGGCACCCACTCGCTGCGCCTCGGAGCCGCTCAAGGCCTGCCCGGCAAGCAAGCCCTCACCAAACAACAACTCTTCGGCACCAAGGTCACCTACCGCCCCTGATCCCAAGCCCCGAAAACCTCATCCCCCCACAGTCCTCCAAACCCAATTCCCAATTAAACGACAAATCCGCCCCGTGTTTCCCAATTCAAAATGCTAACCCTGCGGATCAACCAATGACACACGCGCCGTCTCCGGCACAAAAAAAACCGCCGTCACCAATGACACCATCCCCGTCGCAGCCACCCAATACGCCGGGGCAATCGGATTCCCCGTCTGACTGATCAACCACGCGGCAATCATTGGTGTCGTCCCCCCGAAGTAACCAATCGCCGCGTTGTAGGCAAATGCCAATCCCGTGCACCGCACCTCCGTCGGTATCAATTCCACATTCGCCGCCACCACCCCGCCACTCAAAATCCCAATCGCCAAAACAAACCCCGCTTCCCCCAAAAAAATCACTCTCGGGTCCGTCCCATGCATCAAATGAAAAAACGGCACCGCCCCAAAGGTCAGAAGCGCCAAGCCCCCCACCAACATCGGCTTGCGACCCACCCGATCCGATAACCAAGCCATCCCCGGCAATATCAACAACAGCAACGCCATGCTCGCCGTGTTCAAGTTGAACGCCACTTCATCCGACAAACCGTCCACTTCCTTGATATAGGTCACGGCATACACAAAGGCCGCATAAAACCCCACCCCCGTCCCCACATTCAACAGCGCCGTGCGCAACACTTCCCTCCCATGCGTACGAAAAGTCTCCCGCACCGGACTGACCGTCGGCCGCGCCACCACCTGCGCGTGAATCCCCTTCCGAATCAAAAACCCCGTTCCCGCCACAAGAATCCCCGCCAAAAATGGCAAGCGCCAACCCCACGCCGCAATCTGATCATCGCTCATGACATGCGTCAGCAAATCCCCCACCGCCGACCCCAATAAAATTCCCGCCGTCGCTCCCCACGCCCCCCACACCGCCGTAAACGCCCGCCGATTCGGCTTCGCATGCTCCGCCAAAAAAATCAGCGAACTCGTATACTCTCCCCCCACCGATAAACCCTGCACAATCCGCAGCAAAACAATCAAGATCGGCGCCGCAATGCCGATCGTCGCGTACGTCGGCAAACACGCAATCAAGACGGTCGGCACCGCCATCGCCAACACCGACAACTGCAGCGCATGCTTGCGCCCAATCTTGTCCCCAATCCTCCCAAAAATCAGCCCCCCAATCGGCCGCACCAAAAACCCCGCCGCAAACGCCCCAAACGCCGCAATCAACGACACCGCCGGATTCTCCGACGGAAAAAATTGCATCCCGATGACCGATGCAAAATACCCATAGACCGCAAAGTCATACCACTCCATCACATTCCCCACCAACCCCGCCAAAATGACCCGCTTCGTCCCATCACCCCCACGCTCCCCTAGCTGCTCCTTTTTCTGCTCCATCCCCTTTTCCATATCACACCACCCTCACCAACGCACCACCCATCCACCCCATCCACCCAACCCATTTTCAAACTCATTTCAGCGCACGCAAAGCACTCGCCCCAAAAAGACCCCCCCCCTCCCTATTCCTAATTCCTAGTTCCTAATTGGCCCCCAGAGCTTGCCCGTCGCGGCGGGCCCACCCCCGCCTCCCAATTCACCCTACAACCGTCAACCTTCAAAATTCGCGCGCCCGCGCGCACCACCGTTACTCCTTCTTCCGCCCACGCTCGGGCCCCGTCGGTAAATCCTTCGCCTGACTCCACTCCAACTTCTTTACCTTCGTGTCCTCCGTCTTCCAATCCAAAACCGTCCGCTCAAATTTCCCCAACTCCTCATCGTCCACCCGCTGAAACAACCGCAACGACACCCCTTCCAACTCATACTCCGTCCCATACTTGTCGTCCGTCTCCGTATAGTAAGACTCCGTGCTGGTCGTCACCAGCACCTTCCGATGCTCAATCCACTTCCGCTGAAAAAGCTTTAACGGACCACAAACGATCCGCGTCTGCTTCCCCGATGGCAAAGACGCCACCGTCACTTTCCCTCGGTAAATATAAGGCGACTCCTCACGCCCCGACTTGCCGCCCACGCGCGCGGTGTCCGTGCGACGGACATAAATCTCAAACTCGCCCTCCAAATCACTGATGTCCGCTCCCCCGCGATTCGTGACGTCGACTTCATAATTCCAAGACTCAATCGTCGTCTCGTCCTCATCCCAATTGCTCTCGAGCTCCTCCGCCGACATCTTATCCTCCCTCGGCTCCGCCCGAACCAACAACTGATAACGCACGTTCTTCAACCCCCACTCTTTGGCAAAGGCCTGGTCGCGGGGACTCAGACGCTCCATTGGGAATTTGTAAACCGTCCCTCCACGCTTCAGAAACACAAACCCATCATCAACCCCTTCAATCACCGCTCGAATCTCTCGTCCGTCCACATCCTGAAAAATCCGCTCCTCCGTCGCCTCTCCCGCCGACTGCGCCAGCAAGCCCCCCATTCCAACCCCCAAACCCCACGCCCATAGCACTATTACGCCAACGCACGTCCCCACCGCGCGCCACGGGCGCCTTATTCCGACTTTTCTCTCACGCTGTATCCCCATTGATCCCATTACCCTACCTTCCATCCTTACTCCATTTCAAACTCAAATGAGCCTCGCCAATTGTGAACAACCACACCGCCGTCCTATTCCCCCTGCCTTTCCTAATTCCTAATTCGCGCGCAGCGCGCCAAATCCTATGAGCCGCGCCTTCGATCCCGCCCGTGGCAACCGCAAATCAAACACCCCAAACCCACACCGCGCCCTCCCCTCATAACTCCGCCCGTCACTCGAACCGAGCATCACCCGTCGGCCATCGCTCTTAAGCCGCCCCAGATAAATCTGCACATGCGTCACCCCGTTCGTCCGCCCGTCCGTCGGCTGATAGGTCCCCGACCAAAACAACAAATCTCCCGGCTTCAATTCATCAAACACCGCATCATCCAAACTCGCCACTTCCACCGGCACTTCTCTCATTCCACCCCGCGCCTTGATCCAATCATACTGCGCCGCCGAACTCCGCGGGGGCTGCGCCTCCACCCCCGATCGCTGCAGCAAATAATACACCGCCCCCGAACAATCAAAGCCGCCCTTCGCCGGATCCGCACTCCCAAAATGATACTCATCCAAATCCAATTCCCGCACCGCCACCAATCCCTCCTCCACAAAATCCCGCCGCCACGCTTCCAACCCCTCCATCTCCTCCAGTTCCTCCACCCCCAATCGCCCCGGCGCCGGCCGCCCCGACTCCCCCTCGGCTCCCCAAGACACACCCAAAAGCATGCCCACCACCAAACCCACCGCCAATGCTCCCCCAATCCTCGCAGCCCTACCATTCATCATTCAACATTCAAAATTCAACATTCTCAATTCGCGCGCGCCCGCGCGCGCGCGCCTACTCGCGTTCTCTCGCTTTCTTTACAATCGCCGTCAACACCGCCACCACCTCATCCTTCTCCGCCAACAGCGATTCCAACTTCCCTGACTCGATCAAACCACCTGCTTTCAACAATCTCAACCAGTAATGAGTCTCTCTCGCTTCCTTGCTCGCAATCGACATCTTCGCCACAAAATCCGCCTTACTCTGTCCCGCCTTCGCCTCTTCAATATTCGCCCCCACCGAAGTCCCGGACCGCAACAACTGCCCCGCCAAAGTCCGCGACACCCCAGGCTCGCCATCCAACACCTCACATAACCGCACCACTCGAACCGCCAACTCAAAAGCCCGCTCCCGAATGTCCCAAGGCTCCTCCCCCGCCTCACTAACCTTTCTCCGACTCATAGAATCCCACTCAATAACGTCAAAACTCCCCCCTCCATGCCTCCTGCCTTTCAATTCAACATTCAAAATTCAAAATTCTCAATTCGCGGCGCCTGCAACGCGATACCCCTCCGCGACCGCCCTAAATCGCCGCGCACTCTCTTCTCCAAACGCCGCGTCCTTCCCTAACTCTTTAGCCACTATTCCTCCAACTTCCTCCGCCACATCCATCGAAGCCTGCGCTCCTAACAACAATGACCGCGTCCGGCGAGCCAACACATCCTCCACACTCCGCGCCATCTCCTCCCGCACCGCCCACACGGCCTCCGCCTTGGTATACGGCAACCGCTCATCCAACAACTCTCCCAACCCCGCATCTCCCTCCACCAAGGCCTCAATTCCCGCCGCATCCGACCCATACAAATACAACAACGGCGATCCCCCCTCCGCTTCCAACCGCGCCTTCTCCTCCACCGACACACTCCCGTGCACCCTCAAGTCGTGCGTGACACAGGGCCGCTTGTCAAAACCCGCCACGGTCTCCGCATGATCAATCGCATCCTCCGCCATCCGCCGATACGTGGTCCACTTCCCGCCCGCAATCGTCAAAAGCCCGCTCGTCGACACAATAATCGTGTGATCCCGCGATAACGCCGCGGTGTTTTCGTCATCCCCCTGCTTCACCAACGGCCGTAACCCCGCAAACACACTCAGCACATCGTCCCGCGTCGGATCCCGATGCAAGTAACTCGCCGCATTCTCCAAAATGAAATCAATCTCTTCCTCGGTCGCCCGCGGTTCCAAGGAAATATCTTCCGTCCCCTCATCCGTCGTCCCCACCACAACAAACCCATGCCACGGCACCGCAAACAAAACGCGCCCGTCCGTGGTGTGCGGCACCATGATCGCCGAATCACGCGGCACAAATTCCGGTGGCAAAACGAGGTGCACCCCTCGGCTCGCCGCAATAATATCTTTCCCGTCCGGTTCGTCCATCCGACGCACGCCATCCGAAAACACGCCCGTCGCATTGATCACGCACTTCGCCTTGATCTCCATCTCTTCGCCCGACTCATGATCCACCACCACCGCTCCCGTCGTCACCCCGTTCTCCTGTAATAAGCGCGTCACCCCCGCATAATTCACCGCGACCCCACCCTGATCCCACACGGTCTCCGCCAGGTTCGCCGCCAAACGCGCATCATCAAACTGCCCGTCATAATAAATCACCCCCCCGTCAAGCCCGTCCTCTTCCAAGGTCGGAATCTTCTCGAGCGTGGCTTTCTTCGACAAATGCTTCGACCGCTCCAATCCCAACTTCCCCGCCAGCGCATCATAAACCTTCATCCCAATCCCATAAAACGGCCCCTCCCACCACTTGTAAGCCGGCACAATAAAGGCCTGATGCGACACCAAATGCACCGCGTTCTCACAAAGCAACCCACGCTCCTTCAACGCCTCCAACACCAAAGACACGTTCCCCTGCTGCAAATACCGCACCCCCCCGTGCACCAACTTGGTGCTCCGACTCGAGGTCCCCTTCGCAAAATCCGACTGTTCCACCAAGGCCACCCGATATCCCCGCGACGCCGCATCCACCGCACACCCGAGTCCCGTCGCCCCCCCTCCAATCACCAAAATATCCCACTCGATAGATCCATCCGACAACTGAGCAATCCCATCCTCACGCTTCATACCCTCATTAAAAACCCTCCCCACCGATACCCCAATTCCAAATTGCCAATTATTAGCCCCCAGACCCATCCCAATGCCTCCTCGCCTCCTCGCCTCCTCGCCTCCTCACCTCCTCACCTCCTCACCTCCTCGCCTCCTCGCCTCCTCGCCTCCTCGCCTCCTCACCTCCTCACCTCCTCACCTCCTCGCCTCCTCACCTCCTTGCCTCCTTGCCTCCCAATTCACTATTCAAAATTCAACATTCAACATTCGCGCGCCCGCGCGTTGACCCGCATCCTCCAACCCGTAACTATAAGAGGTCTCCCGGTTCCTACTCTCCGGTCCTCAGCGTGCCCTATCCACCCACACTCCCTCTCTT
>JBCDBW010000112.1:0-14339 GCA_039182965.1 Verrucomicrobiota bacterium | reverse complement strand
TCCTTGCACTCCGGGACCGAAGAAGCTAAAACACAACACAACACGGTGTCATGACTTTTGAGTCAACGACCACCCATCCTCACATATCATAGGGTGTCATTTACTTTTGAGGCAACAAGCCTAGGACCAGCGATGGAGCGGGCGAGCAATGGTACACGGCCGCACCCGAGGAACTGGAAGAGACAGCGGGGGAGGTGGAATATGGGAGGCGGATCGTGTTGAGGATCGATGGGGTCAGTGAGGGTGGGATCGTCCTTTTATGGCTCTTCCCGCGTGAGTTTTTGGCAGATTCCACATGGGGAGGGAGTGGCGACGAAATCCCAGAAGGCCTTTGTTTGCGGGTATGTCCACACCCGCCTGCGGGCGGAGGCCAGTATTTCGCTGAGGGGCTGTGATTCGTGGTAGAGGGCACTGAATGCTTGTTTGATTTCTCTCCGGGCTGCTGGAGGGAGGGCCGCCCGTCGAAGACCGACGATGTTGAGACCGAGAATGCGATCATTTCCATAGGCAGTGAGAAAGGGAGGAACGTCCAAGCTCATGGCGTTCTGGCCACGCATCATCACCTGTGTCCCGATCCGGACATTGGGTTTGATGACGCATGAACCTCCGATGAAGACGTGATCTTCGATGATACTTTGAGCTCCGATCGAGCAGTTGTTCGCAATGATGGTTGATTGTCCGAGCCGTGCAGAGCTACCGACAAGTGTGCGGGCCATGAGGTAACTATCATTTCCAATGGTCGTGGGGGAGAGCCGGTCGATGCCTTGATAGACTACGACAAACTCCCGGATAGTGGTGTTTGCACCAACAGACACACCCCCTAAGTCAGAGTGGGAGTTGAAACTATCGGGTTGTGATCCGATTACGGTGCCTGGCCCGATCGTGCAGTTTTCCTTGATGATCGTATTGTTGAGGATCGCGCTTCGCGATCCGACGCGGCAGCGAGCTCCGAATTCGACATTATCTGCGATGAGAGAGTAAGGGCCCACCTCGATGTCCGAGGGGAGCTTGGCCGACGTTGCGACTATGGCAGTGGGATGAATCATGATAAAGTCTGCGGCTAAAGGAGTCCCATCTCTTTGAAGCTGAAATACGGCGCGGAACCGGCGCATGGCTGGCCGATGATGACGTGGTCGGCCAGTTTGAGTCCGAGTTCGTTCCCAATGGAGGAAAGCCGCCGAGTGAGTTCGCGATCGGCTTTGCTCGGTGTCGGATCACCCGAGGGATGATTGTGGACGAGGATGAATGCGTAGGCAGAATGGATGATGGCGGGTTGGATTACTTCTCTTGGGTGGGCGATGCTTTCGTTCAGGCTTCCCAGGGAAATTTCCTCTGTACGGATCCACTCGTAGCGGGTATTGAGGAGAACGACACGAAGTGATTCCTTTGTGAGAACTCCCATTTCTCGACCGAGCATATCATAGACTGTCTCCGGGGAATCAATTTTCCGGTTTTGAATTTGCTCGCGAGCCAATCGAGATCCGATTTCGAACGCTGCGGCAAGGTGGGCTGCCTTTGCCGGCCCGACACCGCGGGTTTTTTCGAGTTCACGAGTTGGGAGCGAAGCGATCTTACGGATTGAACCAAACTCTTTCAGAAGACTGTGAGCGAGATCGACGGCATTGGCACCTTGGACGCCGGTTCTAAGGAAGATGGCGATTAGCTCAGCATCACTGAGTGAGCGAGCTCCCTCCCGAGCGAGGCGCTCGCGTGGGCGTTCGGACTCGGGTAAGTCATGGAGGCGGACAGATCCGATTTTTCCGGAAGGCACACTGCCATGGTAGGGGCCCGTCTACCGTGAGCAAGAGAGAAAAGCCACCAGCAGGCGGCAACCCAAACGGGTCATTCCAACTGACCTGAAGGCCGAATCACGCGGCGCGGCAGCGCTCAAGCAGAGACTCCAGAAATGTGGTGATGTGGAGGAGGCCCTCGGCGTAGTCGTTGTCTGGGAGGCCTGCGAGATCGTCTCTGGCACTGTCGATCAAGTCGGCAGCAAAGTGTAGCGCTTTCCCCACGGCACCTTGATAATCGGCGATGCCAGCGAGGACCGTGATGTCGATAGGTTCATTCTGGATGATCATGCGATTTAGCTTTGCCCGCTGATCTTCGCCCGCCTCAGATATGAGGTGTAGGATCGGTAGGGTCAGCTTGCCCCGGGCAAGATCTGTCCCGAGCGTTTTTCCAACCACTTTTTCATCACCAACCAGGTCAATACAATCGTCGTAAATCTGGTAGGCGGTACCTGTTTTCCGGCCAAATTCGTGCATTAGGAAACTCCGCTCGCGATCCGCCTGGGCAAGTGAGGCTCCAAGTTCCATCGCACAAGCAAAGAGAGAGGCTGTTTTCATCTCGATGATCTTGAGATACTCGTCAATTTGGAGCTTCAGATCGAAGCGGCGCTGAGTCTGCAAGATTTCGCCTTGGCACACAGCATTCGCAGAGCGTGCGATGGTTCTGCAGAAAGCGGGATCATCGAAAGACGTGGCCAGTTCGAGTGCGTGGGCAAAAAGGCAATCGCCGAGTAACACGGACAGCGAACTGCCCCACTTTGCTTCAGCCGTCGGCATATCGCGTCTGAGTTCAGCTCCGTCGATGATGTCGTCGTGCACCAGGGTCGCGACGTGAATGAGCTCTAGGATCACACCGAGTGTCAAGTGTTGGTCTGTGAGGTTTCCACAGGCACCTCCGGAGAGGATTGAAAGGGCGGGGCGTATGCGTTTTCCACTCGTATTGCAGACATAGGCAACGTAACCCTCGACTGCTGGGTCGAACGCGGTTGCCTGCGCTCTGATTTGCTCCTCAACCTGATCGAGGTGTGGTTGAATAAACTCGAAGGGGAATGGAGCTGAGGTCCGATTTGGCGCGGTGATCATTGCTTGAGACCCGAGTGGGATTGACATTGTGAATTTTTTCACAAACTTAATTAAGGTATTTAGGCGCTGAGGCGAGTCAATTCACAAAACCATAACGGTTGCAGGGAAGGAATGGATTCCGCGTGACCGTGGGTCTGAGACGGAGCCCGTTTGTTGGCCTTTCGATTTTTATGCCACCGCGGGCGCGGCGCGGTCGAACACCGATCGAATTGTGGATGCGAGATCGTCGATCTGATAAGGTTTTTGGACGAACGCATCGGGGCGAGAGCCCGTTTCCTTTTCAAAAAGATCTGGATCGACGATATAACCACTGCAGATGACAACGGGGAGGTTGGCGTGGCCTTTGCGAAGTTTTTGGAAGGTGTCACTACCGGAGAGTTTGGGCATGGTGAGGTCGAGGAGAACGAGATCGATTTTGTCTCCAAGGCGATCGCAAATTTCAATTGCCTCTTCGCCATCGGAAGCGCAATGGATGGTATATCCGAACTGCTTCAAGACGCCTTCTGCCACCGCCCGGACGATGGGCTCGTCGTCGACCAAGAGGATGGTCTCTTCTCCGTTGGTAAGGGCCGCAGACGGGATACTGGGCGCTGGTTTGTCCTCGATCGGCACGGCCTTGGGAAGGCGAGGAAGATAGACATAGAAGGTTGTGCCTTCTCCGAATTTTGAAGAGCAGGTGATCCAGCCTCCATGTTGGCGAACGATGCCATAGGAAGTGGCGAGTCCGAGGCCGGTCCCCTTGCCTTGTTCTTTTGTTGTGAAGAATGGTTCGAAAATTTTGCTTTGGATTTCTTCGGACATCCCGCAGCCATTGTCGTACACGGAGAGACGGACGCAAGGACCGGGAGTGGCGCCAGTAATCCGCTCCGCTTCTTCCTCGCTTATATCCACATTCTCGGACGCGATTCGGATCACGCCACCGTCTTCGGGGAGCGCGTCGCGAGCGTTGACGCAAAGATTCATGATGACTTGTTCGATTTGAGTGGGATCGGCATTCACCGTCCAGAGATCCTCGTTGGGCTTTGCATCAATTTGGATGCGTGGATCGAGGGTATGGACGAGAAGCTGTTTGATTTCCGCGATGACGTAATTCAGATCACACGCCTCGATCTGTAGGTGTGTGCGCCTCGAAAACCCAAGCAGTTGTTTCACCAGTTCGGCGGCGCGTTGGCCGGCTTTTTTGGCTGACGCAATCAATTTATGGGTATCGTTGTCTTGCCTCTCGCCGGAGTCCGGGTTGCTTGTCAACTCGGCCAGTGAGAGGTTCCCGATGATACCGGTGAGAAGGTTGTTGAAGTCGTGTGCGATGCCCCCGGCAAGGCGTCCGATAGCCTCGAGTTTTTGGGCTTGGCGGAGACTCTCCTCGAGTTCCCGAGTTTCTGTCATATCGCGAAACATCCAGAGGCGGGCGAACTCTTCACCTGAACTGTTGCTTACGGGTGCAGAATAAACGGAGAGGGCTCTGGCACTTGGGCTTTTCAGTTTCCACTCCTCCTGAGCGGTGCGGCCTCCATGTTTTTTGTAAAAATGCCAGCGGTCGGTGGGGCTTTCAATGGGAGATTCGTCGTCGTTTTCAACGAAGCTGGTATGCACTTCATTGATGAAATCTGAGAAATTCATTCGCCAGACGTTCTCGTTTTGGAGACCGAAGAATTCTTGAATGCGTTTGTTTGCCGTCAGGATTTTGCCGTCTGGTTTGACGACTAAAATCGCTTCTTCGGTTGACTCGTAGGTTGCGCGAAGCTGGGCGGTGAGGTCACGGAGCTCTTTCTGAGACTCTCTTAGCTTCGTCGTGCGGGAATCTACGAGAGACTCGAGGCGTTCGCGGTAGTCGGTCACTTCGAGCACCATTTGATTGAATGATGAAGCCATTTCCTGCATTTCGATAGGACCCGTCTGGGGAATGCGAATGTCCATCTCTCCGTCGGCGACCCGTTGCGCTGCTTTGGACGCGGTAATGACTGGTGAGGCGAGTTTTCGGGAGAGAAAAAAACCGAGGGAAGAGGCGAAAACCACGGTTACTGCGGCGATGCCGAGCTGGTATAGGAGCGTTTGGTTGACGATGGCATTGACTTCGCTAGCCGGTTGCATTGCGAGAAGTGTCCAAGGGGTGCCGACCCGAGTGGAAATTTCATCGAGGGGGATGGCAACATACGTGTAGGGTATTCCGTGGGGGTCGGTGTATGTTCCGTTGTCGTGTGCTCTCCAAAACTGGTGTGAGAATCGTTCATCGAATTTTTCGTAGATGAGTCCCTTGTTGCGGTGTGATAGAATATTGCCGCTATGATCGAGGAGAATCATGGCGCCACCGGCGCCAATGACGACGCTATCGAGGAGTTCCCAAACGCTGGCGAAGGGAATGCGCGCCTTAATGACGTGTCTTTCATTGTTCGTTTTTGAGAGGACTGGGAGGTAGACCGTCAGGTGCAGTCCGGGTTGTCCGAGGAGGGCACTGGGAGTAGAGATGGAGACTTTTCCTTCGAGCGCGCGGGTAAACCAAACGGAACGCTCGACGAGCTCGGGTTGAACGAAAGTTGTCGAATTCACCAGATTCCCGGACTTGTCGTAGAGGCTGATGTCCGTAAAGAGGTCATAGACGCCGACGAGGCGTTCCATTTCTTTAAGGCGTTCCTCAGGCGTAGCGGACGGGTCGACGAGGAAGGGATTTGAGCGCAGGGATTCGAGATCTCGCGCCCGGTTATCCATGATGCCGGCGACCTGGCGGGCGACTTCGTTGCCTATTTCGGAGAGTTTATCGTGTTCGGACTCGTATAGGGCCCTGCTGGTAAGAGTTTGTGTCGTCAGGAAGATGATGACGAGAGGGAGTAAGCCTACAAGGAGCAGGGCGGCTAGAACTCTCTTGCGAATCGAATTCATGTGGTGGGTGGTCCATTGCCGGCAAAGGGAGGCTTCTAGGCGGACACGAGTGCTAGTTTCGTGCGGGCGAGGGGTTAATCAGTCTTTATCGGCTGCGACCTGAGATGACGCGACCTTTTCGTTTTCCCCTCCGCGAATAACTCTGAAGACCTGACGCATTCCATTGTTGATGATTGTTTCGCGGGCGGCGCTGAGTTTACGGTGGTAATCGCATTGAGCGAGGCGCTCCCTGGGAACGAAGATGCGAGGATCATTGACCAGTTCCTCGTCAAGGTAGGGCAGGGCGGCCTTGTTTGGAGAGCCGTAGAACAAGTAGTTTGCGTTCCCTGCAGCCGCTCTCGGGGTCATCATATAGTCAAGGAATTGGTAAGCCTCATCGAGGTTAGGAGAGTCGCGTGAAAGGACGAACGAATCGATCCAAAGGGGGGCCCCCTCGCGGGGAATGAAGTAATCAATATTTTCGTTATCCTCAGCCGCGTAGAAGGCGTCGCCGCTGTAGCAGAGGGCTACCCATGCGGTGCCATCCGCAAGCGCCTTGCGAACATCGGCGTCGTCCCCGTATTGCACCTCAAGTTCTGTGGCCTGGCGGACTAGTTTTGCGCTAGCATTTTCGAGTTCGTCTGTGTCCTGAGAGTTCAGGGGATACCCGAGGGATTTGAGGGCTGCGGCGTAGGCTTCGTGGCGTTCTTGAAGCATCATGATTTTGCCCTTGAGCTTTTCGTCCCAAAGCAGGTTCCAGCTTTCTTCCGGGTTAGGGACTTTGTCGGCCCGAAATCCAATCCCCGTGGTTCCCCACAGATACGGGAGAGAATAGACGTTATTTGGGTCGAAATGGAGGTCGAGGTAGTCTGTGTCGAGATTGACAAGGTTTTCGAGGCGACCGTGGTCGAGACGGCGCAGCAGTTTTAATTCTCGCAGGAGATGGACAACGGAATCGTCGGCGACAATGACGTCGTATTTATCGGGGTTGGACTTAAGGATTGATACAAGTTCGTCGGTATCGCTGAAGGCCTTGTATTCGACGGTGATACCGGTGTCGGTCGTGAAGGCCTCTAGGATTTCGGGGGCGATGTAATCGTCCCAGGTGAGCAGGACGAAGCTTGGGGGAGCGTCGGGTTGATGATTTACGGGCGGATATGCGGCCTGCGGCGAGGATGAGGGGTCGTTGCCGCAGCTAGACAGGAGAAGGCTCGTGATGGCGGCGAGCGGCGCGAGCCGTAGGGACAGGTATTGTTCCGTGTTCATTGGTAAGAGACGGCTGGATTATGAAAATTATAGATATAAGCATATTTAACACTTAAATTTCCGTTAACAACATAATTTCCATATGTTCTATATATTTATGCTTTGCTTGTCCTGTCTTGACAGCATTGATTGCTTAAATGTTCTTAACAAACTGGGGGGATTTGGCTAGGCTGTCGCGTATTGATGCGACAGGCGGAAATAGAGGTGGGTGGCCGAGTGATTCGCTTGTGGGAGGAGGGAGAATCGGCGGATCGGGGACGGGCTTTGTTTTGGCCCTGTTCGGGAGAGTATCCAGTCTATGACGATTTTCTCTATGGCCTTATGGTCGGGGATCGCTTGCGAAATCGGCTTTATGAGCAGGCCATTGCGGCGAGCTGTTTGGGGAAGACGGTGGTCGAGATTGGCACAGGAGCGGACGCGTTGTGGGCGCTTGCGTGCGCGCGTGCAGGGGCGGAGCGCGTGTTTGCTATCGAATCGGACGAGTTGGCGGCGACAAGGGCCCGCGATCGGGTTGCCTCGGCGGGATTGGGGGGGACGGTGGAAATTGTTAAGGGGCTTTCGACGGCGGTGACCCTTCCGGAACGCGCTGATATCTGTATATCGGAGATCATTGGTGAAATCGGGAGTTCTGAAGGGGCGCCGGCGGTTCTAAACGATGCTCGTATGCGGCATTTGAAGGAAGGGGCCATGATGATCCCGGCCTCATGTGTCACGAAGGTAGCGGGAGTCTCTCTGCCGGCCGATCTGAGGTCCCGTCCGCGTTTCCAGTCGGATGGTGTGCCTTACGTGAAGGCGATATTCGATCAGGTGGGCGGGGTATTTGATGTGCGTGTCGCGGTTGAGAATCATGTGGGAAAGCTGCGGCGTTTGACGGACGCGGGGGAGTATGAGCGTCTTGATTTTTCGGCGGGTCTTGTGGCTGAAGTCGGGGTGAGGGAGGTGGAATTGGTGGTTACTCGGAGTGGACGGTTGGATGGATTGGCATTGTGGATTGAGTTGGCGTGTGAAACGGGTGGTGAGGTATTGGACGTTTGGGGCTATTTGAGCAATTGGCTTCCCGTTTATTTCCCTTTGTTCCAAGGGGGTATTGAGGTGGGGGCTGGCGAGTGTATTCGTTTTATCGCGGAGACCACGTTATCGGACGACGGCGTGCACCCCGATTACACTGTCGCGGGGAGCGTTCTGGGGGAAAGCGGTGAGGAGCGGGCATCTTATCGGTTGGAATCATTGCATCATGGCAAGGCCTTTCGAGCGCATCCGTTTTATGAAGTGCTGTTTGAGGAGGCGAGTTTTTGAACGGCGGGGACGACGTTGTGGTAGAAGAGCGGGCCCGTGCGCGCGGGGAGTATCGGACTCTCGTACGCATGGCCATGCCCATGATCGTCACCCAGTATTGCTTTGCCCTCTTTCAATTCTTTGATGCCTGGATGGTGGGAGCGTTGGGGGATGAAGCGTTGGCGGCGGTCGTGCCAGCGGGATTGATGGTCCTGATCCCGGCGGTATTCGGGTTCGGTTATCTCGCGGGTGTCATTACGTTTGTCGGGCAGAGTTTCGGCCGCGGCGAAGCAGCGGAGGGTCGAGGTTATGCATGGCTTGGGATTGGCTTGGGGCTTGCATTTGGTGTGGTGGCAGCTGCTTTGCTGTGGCCGACTGCGATCCCGCTGTTCCGGCTCTTTGGGCACGAGACAGCGGTTTTTGAGTATGAGGTGACCTATTTTCGCATCAGTCTGTTTGCGGTTGCGCCGCAACTCGCGGCGGTGGCGATCAATAACTATTACCTGGGCATACACCGGCCTCGCGTTGCGGTGGTGTCTGCGGCCGTTGCGACTGTGTTAAACATCATTTTGAATTATCTTCTGATTTTTGGAAAGGCAGGCTTTCCGGAACTCGGACTCAGCGGAGCTGCCTGGGGTACGGTCATTGCCTCTGTGCTTCAGGCGGCGGTTTTGCTCGCCTACTTTTTCGCTAAGCGCCCTACGAGCGGGAGCGGCCTAGCCACGGGACCGGACTGGTGGGGGAGGACACGGCGGCTGTCGAGAGTGGGAGTTCCTGCGGGTGCACAAGACGTCCTTGAAATGATCTCTTGGGGGGTCATTTTGGTGTGGTTACTGGGATTATTCGGGACGGTGCATCTTGCGGCGGGAGCCATTTTGGTGCGTTGCATGTATCTGTCGTTTATGCCGGTTGACGGGCTCGGGTCTGCGTTGGCGGCAATGGTCGCGAAGGCCATTGGGGAAGGTAACGAAGGGAGGGCGATTCGGCTGGCTCGGATGGGGACCCGAATAGCTGTGGCATTCATGTTAGTCATGAGCGTCATTTTCTTTGTGTTCCGTCGCCCGATTGCGGGTTTGTTTACCCACGACGATGTGGTAATTGAAGTGGCGATGGCTGGTTTTATTTGGGTCGCCGCGCTTCAGGTTTTTGACGGTCTCCAGATTGTGAACGTGCACTGTTTACAGGGGGCGGGCGATACCTTGTGGGCTTCCGCGATGAGTTTGATTTGCAGCGTGGTCGTATTGCTTGGAGGGGGGCTTGTTGCGGTCTATCTATTTCCTGAGTGGCAATCGACCGGCATTTGGGCTGTGGCTGCATTCCATGTCGCGGCGCAAGGCATCTTATTCTGGTATCGTTGGCGATCGGGTGCGTGGCAACGCGTCCGCCTATTTGCCTGAACCGCTCGCTCTAGGTGGGGGTTCAGGCGCCTTCAGAGAAGAATTTCGGCCGTGGAGTGTTAAGAAATCATAATATTTTCCGCAAAAATATATCGCAAAACTGTATAAATTTGCTAAATTGAGATAATACAGATCTCCGAACTGTTTTATTTCTACTCACAACCCTTTGAGCCCAAATGTCTTGCGGGGCTTCTCATGCGGGGCGCATTAAAAGCTCGCTTCGCCCAACTCGAGTCATTATCTCTTTATCGTGTCCATCGTATCGTTCCATGAACCTGCTGGCGCCGCCAAGGAATCGGGTGAGAGCTTCCGACGAGACGGCAAAACCGGTTCGATTTACGGGGAGGAGTATTGGGGGATGGGGTATTACGGTGTTTCTGGCGATGGGGAAGCGACCGTGACCTTGAGGGATCGTGTCTCGGGAGAGTATGCGGCGGTGAGTTTGAAGCAGATTGTTGAGCAACTGGAGCATGAGGGCGTTCGGGTTCCGGTCTTATTGCGATTTCCCGATTTGTTGGAGGCGAGGATTCAGAAACTCCATGAGGCTTTTCGGCACGCGATTGAAGCCGCCGATTATCAGGGCGATTATCGGGGCTTGTATCCGGTCAAGGTGAATCAGCGGCAAGAAGTTGTCGAGGCGGTCACCGCCGCGGGGCGAGACTATCACTTCGGCTTAGAGGTCGGGAGCAAGGCGGAGCTAGTGGCCGCGTTAGGATGCATGGCTGATCCTGACGCCTACATTGTTTGCAACGGATACAAGGATTCTGAGTATGTTGAACTGGCGTTGCATGCGCGCAAGATTGGGTATCCGGTGGTTTTGGTATTGGAAACTCCCGCGGAGCTGGAGATGGTATGGGACATTGGGTTATCGCATGGAGTTAGACCCTCGGTAGGAATTCGGTTGCGATTGACGGCGAAGGGGAATGGGAAATGGGGCGGAACGAGCGGAGCGGATGGACTTTTTGGGTTTACCGTTTCGCAGATCGTGGACGCCGTCGACTACCTCAAGCAGCGTGATGGTCTCGACTGCCTCGAGATGTTGCATTACCATCAAGGGTCACAATTGCCCGACCTTCGTGCGATCGAGTGCGCGGCCCGGGAGGCTTCATGGGTCTATGCGAGTCTGGTGCGAGAGGGTGCGAAAATGGGTGTGTTGAATATTGGTGGCGGCTTGGCTGTGGACTATGACGGATCGCGCACGGCCTACACGAGTAGCAAGAATTATACGATGGAGGACTATTGCCGGGCGATCGTTGGTACGGTGAAATCGGTGGTCTCGGAGGCGGGAATTCCTCATCCGCGCCTGGCGAGTGAGTCTGGCCGCGCGGTGGCGGCTTATTACAGTGTGCTGGTGTTTAACATCATGGGTTCAGGCTGCATGGAGGCGCCCAATGGGCAAACGCGTGATGGAGCCCTTCGTTCGGGGGGCGAACAAGGTGAAATGGGGGAGGCTGAAAGGAGCAAGGCCGAAGTCTGTCAGCTATTCCTGAACGGGCAGGCAACGCTTCGGGATCGGGCCGCCGCGGAGCGGACGTATGAGCGTTTTGAAAGGGCCATTCGCGGCACGGGTGGTGGTATGAGCGGCAATGGAAACGGGAGCAGTTCTTCGAGGGGTGGTGTTTCGGGGATTCAAGGCGATGGGATGGTCGAGGATCGCGACTACTACTACTTTGGCAATTTTAGTGTGTTTCAGTCCTTGCCGGATCATTGGGCGATTGGGCAAATGTTTCCAGTTATGCCTTTGCAGCGTCTGAAAGAGGCGCCGGATTGCCGGGCGGTCATTGCTGACTTGACCTGTGACAGTGATGGTAAGATTGGTCGCTACATTGATCGGCACGAGGACCGGAGTGCGTTGCCGGTGCATCGAATTGAGAAGGATGAGAGCTATTTGATCGGTGTTTTTCTGGTGGGTGCGTATCAAGAGACCTTGGGGGACATGCACAACCTGTTTGGGAGGACCCACGCGGTGAGTGTTGAATTGAGTGGGGGGAAGGTGAATGTCAATCGCATGACGCGGGGAAATTTGATACGCGATGTCCTGTCTTTTCTTGAATACGAGCCGACCCAGTTGGAGGGGCAGGTGCGTGCCATGGCGAAGCGGGCGGTAGCGGATGAGCGTATTTCTCAGATGGAGGGCGAGGCGATTTTAAAGTCTTATGTGAACGCTTTATCGAGCTACACCTATCTCAGGCCGGAAGAAAGGAAGACTGGTTAAGGGATTGGTGGCATGGAGAAAACCGGACCGCGGAAGACCATGAAGCGAGTTCTCATTATTGGCGCTGGTGGAGTGGGGAGCGTCGTGGCGCAAAAGTGTGCCCGGGCGAGTGGCTTCTTTTCCGAAATTTGTTTGGCGAGTCGAACCATAGAAAAGTGCGAGGCTGTTGCCGCAGTCTGTGACCGGAGGATTGTCACGCGACGAGTAGACGCGGACAGGACGGAAGAGGTTGTTAGTTTGATCAAAGACTTTGGGGCCGACCTTGTGCTGCATGTAGCATTGCCGTATCAGGATTTGTCGATCATGGATGCCTGTTTAGAGACGGGCGTCGACTATCTCGACACTGCGAACTACGAGCCGCGGGATAAGGCGGAGTTTCGATACGGTTGGCAGTGGGATTATCATGATCGGTTCAGGAACTCGGGTATTATGGCATTGTTAGGTTGCGGATTTGACCCGGGCGTGACGAGCATTTTTGTTGCGCATGCGCTGAAGCATCATTTCGATCAAATTGATGAGATTGAAATTATTGACGTGAATGCGGGGGACCACGGGCAAGCATTTGCAACAAACTTCAATCCTGAGATCAATATCCGCGAGGTTACGCAACGCGGAAAATATTATGAAGACGGTGAATGGTTGGAAACGGACCCGCTTTCCATCCATCGAACGTATGACGTGCCGGAGGGTATTGGTCCACGCGAGGTTTACTTGATGTATCATGAGGAACTGGAGTCATTGGCGAGGCATATTCCGGGGGTGAAGCGGATACGATTTTGGATGTCGTTTTCAGAGAGTTATCTCACCCACCTGAGGGTGTTGCAGAATGTAGGAATGACCCGTATTGATGCGGTCGAATTTGGGGGGCAACGGATTGTTCCATTGCAGTTTTTGAAGGCGGTGCTGCCAGAGCCCGGGACGCTTGGGAACACGACGAAGGGGCGAACCTGGATTGGTTGTGAGATTGAGGGTATGAAGAGTGGTCAGCGAAAGTACTTTCGGATTTATAACTCTTGTGACCATGAGGAAGCGTATCGGGATGTCGGTGCGCAGGGAGTTTCATTCACAACCGGGGTTCCAGCGACGATTGGTGCGATCTTGATGTCGACGGGCGTATGGCGTGGTGAAGGTGTCTTCAACGTGGAGGAGTTTGATCCAGATCCGTTTATGTCCAAGCTTCCAGAGTTTGGGTTGCCCTGGATTGAGGGCTAGGTAGCAATCACTATGTTAGACCAGCTTGATCCGGAGTCTGTGCCGTCGCCGTGTTATGTCATTGGCTTGGATGAGTTGGAGGCAAACGGCGAAGTTCTTGCGAGGGTTGCCGACCGATCGGGGGCCCGAATTTTACTGGCCTTGAAGGCCTACGGTGCATTCGCCACCTTCCCTTTGATTTCGCGATATCTTGCAGGTGCAAGCGGGAGCTCTCCGCACGAGATTCGGCTTGCTGCGGAAGAACTGGGCAAGGAAGTGCATGCGTGCGCGCCAATCTATAGAGAGCAGGATCTCGAAGTGATTCTACCTAGGGTGAGTCATATTACTTTCAATTCTGTCGGACAGTGGAAGCGGCATCAGGAGGCGGTGGAAGCAAAGGGGAGCAGCGTAAAGGTCGCTATTCGATTGAACCCGGAGCATTCGGAAGGTGGGCCCTCGGTATATGATCCGTGTGCACCCGGATCGCGACTGGGGGTGACGGCGGAAGCGCTGAAGGGGGTTTCTCTTGAGGGGGTGACCGGCTTTCATTTTCATACGTTGTGTGAGAACGGCAGTGATGCTTTGGAGCGAATGTTGGCGGCGGCGGAGCAGCGATTTGGTGAGCTGATGGTCGAGGCGGAATGGATCAACCTTGGAGGTGGCCACTTGATCACGAGTCCGGATTACAATGTGGATCGTTTGTGCGAGATCATTATCGCATTGCGAGAGCGCTTCGGCGTGGCTGTGTATCTCGAGCCAGGAGAAGCGATTGCATTCAATGCGGGCGTTTTGGTGGCGACGGTGGAGGACATCGTGGCGAATGGAGGCATGACTGCAATCTTGGACAGTTCGGCGACTGCCCATATGCCCGATATTTTGGAAATGCCGTATCGGCCGGTGGTTTCCGGGGCTGGGGCGCCGGGTGAATTTGCGCACACCTATCGGCTGGGTGGGGCGACCTGCCTGGCGGGGGATGTAATCGGAGAGTATTCGTTTCGCGAGCGGCTACGGGTGGGGCAACGGATTGTTTTTGAGGACATGGCTCACTACACTATGGTGAAGAATACCACCTTCAATGGGCTTGGTTTGCCGGCAATTGCGACCTTCTCAGGTCGGGAAGGGCACGCTTCAATCGTTCGGGAGTTTGGTTACGAGGATTTTCGGTCGCGTTTGTCTTAGGGCGGGGAATGAAGTGGCATGTGGGAGAAGAACCGGCAGGAAAACAAATTAGAAATAATAAATATTGTAATAATTATGATAATTTGG
>JBCDBW010000111.1:0-14493 GCA_039182965.1 Verrucomicrobiota bacterium | reverse complement strand
GTCCTAGCCCCCAAACCGCCACAAATGCCCATCACTCCGAATGAAAACACCCCCATCCGCTATCGCCGCTGTCCCTAAGATCGCCTCTCCCAAATCCACTTCCCCTACCACCTTCCCCTCATCACCAGATAAATCCACCACCTGCCCAATCCCACGCTCATTAAAAAAATACAACCGCTCCCCTGCAGCCACAGGTGACCCGCTAAACGGCCCTTTTAATCGCAGCCGCCACAATCGCTCCCCCGTCGCTGCATCAGCACACGCCAACACACCCAGATTATTCACAACATAAACCCTCCCACCCAATTCGATCGGACTCGCCGTCCCCGGCCGCAACTCAGAAGCCTGCCAAATCGTTTGTGCAGTGTTCCCCTCAGGTCCCCGCTGCAAGGCCGCCAAGCCGTTCGAGGGCACATAAATCACATCTCCTGTTGCCCCCAATCCGCTCGATGGAATTGTGGCAGCCCCTTCCCCAAACTCCCATTCCACTTCCCCCGTGTCAGGAAGAACAACGGACACCCCGGCACTTCCCTGAAGCACCACCCGCTCTTCCCCTGACGCACCGTCGCGCATTACCACCGGCGAAGACCAGTTCGCTTTCTTTGTTCGCGCCACGCGCCACTTGTTTTCCCCCGTCGCCAAATCAATGCCAGCCGCAAAGGAGTCGCTGTCATTCTCAATCTGCACAACGAGGGTGTCTCCTGCGATCACCGGCGATGTCGCTAAACCCAAGCTGTTGCTCGCGTTCGGATAATCCATCATCAAACCCCGCAGCCAAACCAAATTCCCATCCAAATCCAAACACACTAGGTCATTCGATGAAAACAGAGCGTAAATCCGCTCTCCGTCACTCACCGGCGTCGGCGCTGCTACACAAGTCTTCTTGTGACTCATCGTCCGACCTGATGCCCAAAACCGCCGCTCCCAAATTTTCTCGCCACCCCCGGCATCAAAACACAATACGTGCAGTTCCTCCTGCTGCGGCCCACTCGCCGCAGTCACAAACACCCGGTCCCCAACTATTACCGGACTCGACAGACCACGACCCGGTAAATCCGCTTCCCAAGACACTTCCCCCTCCAAGTGCTCCGGTAACAACTCGCCCCCACCCAAAGCAACGCCGCCCGCATTCGGCCCCCGAAACCCCAACCAATCACCCCGAACCCCCACCAATCCAAACCAAGCCACCCCCAAACACACCCCCACCATCTTCAGCCCAAAAAAACGCAATCCAATCATACCCTTACCCCCAACTCCTAATTCCTAATTATTAATTACTTACGCCCTCCCGGTCCCGCCTCTTCTCCTCTGGCTCCGGCGTCGCCCGTCGCCTCGTCGAGTGCACCGCCTTTCCCGTCTCATCACACACCCGCATCTGAAATTGCCACTGCACCGTCCAATCACGATCCTGCTCATCCTGACACACCTTGATCAAAATGGAGTTCGTCCCCGCCTCCAGACGCACCGGCATCCGATACTGGTCGATCCGCATCCCGCGATGATACTCATCACGGCCAAAAATAAACTCGCCGTTCACCCAAACCTTCCACGCATTCTTGCACCCTAACCGCAACTCCACATCCTGAGCTTCCAATGACTCAAATTCGGTATACGCATACGCCACTGCTCCTTTCTCCATGCCATACACTTTGTTGATGTCCACCAGGCCCGCGGAATCCGCTGTTTCATGCTCCTCCCAAACCACCTCACTCTCCTCTTTGCCCTCATACGTGGCCGTCAAATCCACGCCTTCTTCCGGCCCATATACGGCGTCAAACCCCACCTTGTCCCGGTTGTCAAAAGGACCCACCACATTCCAATACATCAAAAACCCAAACCGCTCAGGCAAATCAACCGGTTCCCCCAATTCCTCCATGGCCGTCGCAATTTCCTGAATCTGATCAATGTCACGCGCCGCATCCAACGCCGCCTCGTAACCCGCCAGCGCCTCCGCGTCATCCCCCGCCTCCCGCGCTTCCGTGGCCCCCTCCATCAATAACGCCACCGCTTTGCGCCGCAATACCGTGCTCGGATCACTCGCAAACCCCGGGACCATCGCCGCCGCCGCGTTTTCATCCACCCGCTCAATCAATAAAAAAGCCAGTTCGCGCGCGCGCACCCCCTGCGAGGTGTCCTCCAAAAAACGACGCACCGCTTCCGTCGAAATACCGCCGCGCGAGGCAATCACTTCGACTGCTGATCGCAAATAATTCGCCGCCAAAGGATTCGCCCCATCCATTCCCGCCAAGATCTCCGGAATCACATCCCCATCCGATTCACTCAGCCGCCCCCACGCTTCCCCCGCTGCCACGTTGCCGGCCCCCTCCGGACCAACCGACCGAATGGTCTCAACCCACTCGCTCACCGCCCCCTCCACGTTCGGCAAAGTGACGAGGGCAACGAAAACACAAATCCAATATCGCACGCCCCCGCCCAAAACCTTTCGCTTCCAAATAGTCGTCATATCCTGCCTTCCTATCCAGCAAACGCCACACTGACAACCGAAATTTCATGAACCGTCCCGGAGAATCACGTCTTCCTTCGATTAGAAACCCTCACGCCTTTTGTAATGGTCCCACCCGCTTCCCAAGCGGTATCCTCACTACGGAATGACTGCGATCTCCCAAAGGCCTTTTCATATGGCGCCCACCTTCCCCCTCGAAGATGCGGAGATCAAGCGGCGCGTCATGACCGCAAGACTTCTCCACCCTCTCACGGTTGGCGTCGGCCTCGGCTGCGTCGCCCTCGCCCTCTTCCTCAGAGGGGGCATCTTCGGATTCCTCGCCCTCGCCGCCATCGGCGTCGCCGGGCTCGCCGCTTGGTGGAAGAATCACGGCGCCCGGCTGGAAGCGAAAGTCATTCAAGCAATGATTCTCGAAAGCAATGAAGCTCAGGATCGGAAGCTCGCCGGAATCGTCGCCCGCTACCGCCGCCTCCGCCTCTACCACTACGCATCCGCCCTCGGGAAATTCATCCTCCTCAAGAAACAGATCGAGAAAGAACTCCATAAAGACGAGATCCTAACCGAGGACAAAAAGCAAATCGATAGCCTCGTCGACCAAATTTGCGCGGCGGTGTGTCGGCAGTTTGCCAAATTGTCCGAGCTCGACCGGGCCACTGCAGCCACTCTCACTTCAGGAGATTCGACTCAGCTCAAAACTTTGGAGAAAACGCGCACCGAAGTCCTCGAACGCATCATGCACGCCTACAACACGGTGCACGAAACCTACCAGCACCTATCACATACCTCAACACCCCCACCCCTCGCTCACGCCCAAGCGACGAATACAACCACCTCTGCGGACGTCGATAAAATTATATCCCAACTCGAAGACGAAAATCGTATCAACCGTGCCGTCCGCGAACGTCTCAAGATCTTACCTCCACTCCCCGAAGATGCCGACTTTGGCATATTCGAAGAGCCCCCTCCCCAGCTCGAAAGCGAATAAGAAAGCGCCAGTCGACAGAATGCCCGTTGATTCCAGCATAGCTCGTCTGTAAATTCCGACCGAAAACCTTCGCCCCTCCACCATGCCTCCTCAAACCGCTCTCGTCCTCCTCGCCCTTGTAACCGCAATCTCGGTTGCTGCCGATCCCTCGATCACTCCGGAAAAGACCATCGATCTCCTCAAGTTCCATCCCTACTGTGACATCACTACCCACCTCAATCCCGATCGATCCCTCGCCGCCGATCCTTCCAAAGCATTCGAAATCGTCGAGAACGGAAATCTCCTTATCACCGGCAAAGGCTGGGGATACGCTCGCACCAACAATCAGTTCGAAAATTATCACCTCGTCGCGGAATACAATTGGGGCGAACAGACACGGGACTGCCGGACCGGGAATGCAAGCGTTTCAGGTATCTTCGACCACGCCCAGGTCGAAGACCTGGTGCCCTTGGAAACCCCTGGATCCAGGGCTACGAGGTCCAGCTCATCGAAGGCGGCTCCGGAAACATCGCCGTTGTTACGAAAGTCGATAATCCCAAGCACACCCTCACCGCCAAGGAAGATCTGCCCCCCAAAGGAACACAACCGGAAGGCCCCTGCTTCCTACGTCGATCCCGGATGGACCAACATCCAAGCCTACCGCAGGAAGAATGAAGTCGAAAAACCAGTAGGCGAATGAAACACCTGATTCAATGCCCGGTCTCTTCGTGGAAAAGTCTTCCATCAAAAATCCCAAAAATCCCTTCCTCAAGGGTATCTACCAAAGCTCGTCACCCTGTGAGATCTCTCTCCCGAATAAAGCCGGCTCCCACCCGCCTTATCCTGCCGCGGCCGCGCCTGCAAAAATGCCTCCCGCCACTACCAGCATCATCCCGAGCACAGAAAAAACGAGACCAATCACCGCCAGTATCCCGACATAAAACCAAAACTTCCGTTGCTCGACCAACGCCTCCACCAAGTCCTCCGTCCGCTTCGTTTCGAACAAGCGCCCAATGCGCCCGGCATAACGCACTAGCTTCATCGACGGATAAATAACCAACCCCGCAAAAACCCAATACACCATCGCCATGCCCATCACAGCAGCTATCTCCATGGCACCGCCCTCCGGCCCCGCCCCTCCACTGATCCCCATGACGCCCACCACCACGATCCCCATTACCACATATAAGCCTCCCAACACAAAACCCAGTATCCCACACAAACGCGCCCAGGGCTTCGTTCGCCTCAATTCATCCACCACCAAAGCCGATACTTCATCGCCTGTCCCCGAAAAGGTTTCCGCTCCAGACGCCGTCGACCGGGGTGCCTCATACGGATTGCCCGCTCCCAATTCGCTCATCTCATCACTCCCTCGATACCCGTGAGTCCATCCCATACCCCTTCCCCCGTCAATCCCCAATCCCTAATCACAAATCCTTTCCTCTTTCCCAATATTCTGGTTTCGTAATATCGTGTAGGCGATACCGGACGGTCTGCCCACCACCGATCACTCTCACTTTTTCGCCCGTTGAAAATCGATACCCTGCAGACCGTCGAACTCGCCGAAGGAGTGGAAATCCGCCTTCCAATGGCCGGTCCCGCTGCGAGAAGTCTCGCCTGGCTGATTGATATCCTCATCATTGCTGGCTCCATTCTCATTTTAATCCTCTTCACCACCCTTTTGGGCGTTTTCGCTGATTCAGGAATCGCTACCGGTATCTATATGATCGGTTCATTCTTCATCTACTGGTTCTACTTCGTCTTCTTTGAAAACGGAAAACACGGGGCCACTCCAGGCAAACGGACACTCGGCCTTCGCGTTGTCCAAACTTCCGGTACTCCCATCACCTTTACCCAAGCGATCATTCGCAACTTTATCCGTGCCATAGACAGCCTCCCCTTCTACCTCATCGGCCTCACCGCCTGCACCTCTACTCGTCGCTTCCAACGACTCGGCGATCTCGCCGCCAATACCGTCGTCATCTATACCAAATCCGAACACCGCCCCTCTCTCCCCCCGCACGAAGATCTCAAAGCACTTCCCCCGCCCGTCCCGCTCACCCGCGAAGAACAACTCGCAATTGTTACTTTTACTGAACGCGCCGCCCTCTGGTCTGATGAACGAAAGATCGAACTCGCCAACCACCTTGCCCCCCTCACCGGCGCCACCGGTCCCGCCGCAGTCGATCGCCTCTTTTCCATCGGTCGGTGGCTCCAAAAGTCTTCCTGACCGCGCTTTTTGCCATTGACGTCTACCCATGAATCGCAAGCAGTTCGAAAAAGAGAACCAATCCCGATGGGAGGAGCTCTCCCGAATCCTTCACCAGCTGGATGAAGGTCAATCCCCGGTCGATGCCGACAAGTTGCCCAGCTTGTTCCGCCAGGTTTGCAACGATCTCGCCCTCGCCCAATACCGCATGTACGGCATCCGTCTCTGCGACCGCCTCAACCAACTCGTCATCGCCGGCTACAAACACGTTTACCATACCGTCAACGCGTCCTTCGAAACCTTTCTCCACTACTTCGCTGTCGAATTTCCGCGAAACGTTCGCCGCGAATGGCGGCTCTTCATTCTCGCCCTCCTTCTATTCTGGGCGCCCTTCGGCGCCCTCATCCTTTCTGCATACGTCAATCCACAGTGGCTCCAAGCCGTGCTCGCACCCGAATCAATGGAAATGGTCGAGGGTATGTATGGCAAAGGCGAGCGTTCTCAAATTGAATACGTCCGGGATCGCTTCGGCTCAAATTTCGCCATGTTCGGCTTCTACATCTTCAACAACGTCCGTATCGCCTTCATAACCTTCGCTGGCGGAATCCTCTGTGGCCTCGGCACGATGTTCTTCCTCCTGTTCAATGGAACATTCATCGGTGCCGTCTTCGGGTATGTCCATTTCGCAGGTGATACGGAAAAACTATACACCTTCGTCGCCGGACACTCCGCATTCGAACTCACCGGAATCATCCTCGCCGGCGTCGCCGGACTTCGCCTCGGTCTCTCCATCATCAAGTCCACGCGTTTTTCAAGGAAACATGCCCTCGCCAAGGGCGCCCGTGAGGCCGTCGGCATCCTCTATGGCGCCGCGACACTCATTATCCTTGCTGCCTTCATCGAGGGATTCTGGTCCCCCCAACCATTCGATCCCTCACTCAAATACGCTGTCGGGATCTTCTTCTGGGTCCTCCTCGCACTCTACCTCTTCCTCGCCGGCCATAGAAGGCATTCGCATGAAACTTGAAAACATCACCGCCGAAATAAGACCCCGCTCCGCATGGGAAGCCGTCGACCTCGGTTGTGCCCTCGCCCGCCGTGACTTCTGGAAAATTGTCCGCGCCCTCGCAGTCACCACCCTCCCTTTGCTATTCGTCATCATCGGCCTCCTTCACAACTATCTCGCATGGACCGTCATCGCCGTCTGGTGGCTAAAACCACTATCCGATCGCGTGTCCCTCCACTACCTCTCACAGTCACTTTTCGGCGCTCCGCCTAGCCTCAAATCCACCCTCAAGGAATGGCCCCGCATCATCGCGCGCTTCCTTCTCCGCGATTGGTCCACTCTAATCGTCGCCGTGATTATCATCCTTGCCGTCACCGATAATATCGAGCCCGACACGGCAATCACCATCACCGTTCTCGCCGTCTTCATCTTTATTCTTACCAGTCTCGCCACCCGAAAGGGCCGCTTCCTCCCCTGGCGAAGCTTTCTTCTCCCGCTAACCGAACTCGAACACTTGCAAGGGAAGCAATACGCCGCTCGCTCAAAAATCCTCTTCCGCCGCGGATCCGAAGAAGCGACCTGGCTCGCACTCACTTGCTTTATCATGGAGTTTGCCGTCGCCCTCGGCATGCTCTTCCTGTTCCTCACATTCATCCCACAAGGACAAGAAACCGATACCGAACGCATCATTGCCGGCCTTGCTTCTTTCCAAGGCGAAGACGTTCCCGACTACATCCTGTGGATCATCGTATCCCTTTACCTCCTCGCCACGACCATCGTCAGCATCTTTTACACCGGCGGGGGCTTCGGGCTCTACCTCAATAGCCGCACGCTTCTCGAAGGATGGGACGTCGAACTATCCTTCCGCAAACTCGCCTCTCGCGTAGGTCTTCCAAAGACGCCCTCACCCCAGACCGTCGCCACCGCCACCTTCGCCCTCTCGTCGTTTTTTTTCTTTGGCATCACCGCCCAAGCTCCCGCTGAGGATTCTTCCAACCCTTCGCCCGCCAAGACCATCAAGTCTATTCTTGCAGACGACGACTTCACCGTTCACACCGAGACAGTTCGTACGCCGATCACCGAATCTCGGGAGTTCGACTTCGATCTCCCCAACTTCAACGTGCTCTCCGGACTCGTCCAACTCCTGTTCTGGGCCGTGGTCCTCGTCTTCATCGGTGCCGTCGCATACCTCATATACCAAAATCGCCACATCTTCACCGCCAGCGGTCGCGCAACCGCAAAAGAAAAAAATCTCCCCAAAGCCAGCACTCTCATGGGCATGAATGTCACCCCGGAAACGCTTCCCAATGATATCGCCCAAGCCGCACGCGAGGCCTGGCTCGCCGGCCGCCGCCAGGAAGCTCTTAGCTACCTCTACCGCGGCGCGATCTGCTGGTTCATCGAACGCGAAAACCTCCCCGTCCACGAAAGCGATACCGAAGGCGATTGCGTTCGCCTCGCCGAACGCCTGCCAAACAAAAGCCACTCCCGATACTTTGCCGAACTCACCAACGAATGGAGTCGACTCGTCTATGCAAAGCTTCCCCTGGATGACAAGACGGCCCATCGCCTCTTCGATCAGTGGCCCTTCGATCTCCGCTCCCCCACCATCAGCCCATGAAGCGCCTCAGCACAGTGATTCTCGGCGGACTTCTCGCCTGCACGCTATCGTCCTGCGGGAAATTTGAGGAACGAGAAAGGGAAGTCGGTTACAAAGGACCCGCCCGATGGAACCCTTTCCTCGCCGCAGAACGGCTCCTCACCGAAATGGGCCTCCCCGCCGAAAATCGATTCGGCCTCGGCGAACTGCCACCCCACTCCGATACACTTATCGTCCCTTCCAATGCCATCCCCGAATACGGCTTTACTTCTCAAATCCAAGATTGGGTCTCGCAAGGCGGCCACCTCGTCTATTTTACGGAAGGAGGCGATCGCTTTCTGTTCGAATTCGGAGACCTGATTCCCAGGAATGAAGACTCCATCGACAGCAATGATACGCCCCCTGCAGACGAAGAGGAAGACCAAGCCGAGGATCAACTCGGAGACGACAACGATCGCTCAGACCGTCAGTCCGAAACGGCTCCCGCAGGAGACGGCGAAAATGAGGAAGAACAAAAAAACACCGGTCCTTCTCGCAAAGAAGACCCTATCCTAAAGCGTTTCAACATCCGCGAGCGGCGCGCCAGAAAAATCCCCACGGAGGTCCTCTTCCAAAATGAGATCTTTCAGGTCGATCTCCCCTCTCAGCGCGTGTTCATCGACCCATCCATCCAGCGCAATCAAAAAAATCAGAGCAATTCCCGCCGGACTCCCATATTCACCACCACCTTCGGCAAAGGCCGTGTCACGGTCATCAGCCACGCACACCCATTTCGAAACCCGAATATCGGCGACGACGACAATGCCCTTCTCTTCTGGAAAATTATCCAACTTCAACCAGGCAATGGCGCCCGCTTCATCATCGCCGGGCGCACATCGCTGTGGTCCATGATCTGGCAATACGGTTGGACAGTTGTCATCGGGCTCGCACTAGTCATCGCCCTTTGGCTATGGAAAAGTCTCACCCGCTTCGGCCCGTTGCAGTCCCCAGAGAATAACGGTGCCCGTGACTTCTTCGAGCACATCGATATGACCGGAAAATTCCTATGGCGACGCGGAAATACTGAAAGTTTGCTCGAACCGCTTCGGCAGAATACTATGCTCTCCCTCCATAAGAAATGGCACCTGAACCGGACGCCCGGCGCGCTTCTCCAACAGCCCGATCTGGAACGTATTGCCGATCATACCGGACTCCCGATCGAAGTCATCCGGAATGCCCTCCTGAAAACGAAAATTACCGATAGCGCCGAACTCACCCGCACCGTTCGCGAGCTCCAACTCATCCAATCCTCATCATGAACGATCCATTACAAGACGCTGCTTCCCAAAAACCGCCCTTGCCTCCCCAAGAATCCACAATGGCGTTTCCTCCCGCAACTCCATCGGTCGAATCCTCTGAAAATGCTGGAGATCCTTCTTCCAGCTCATACAGCGCCCCGGCGTCAGCTTCATCTGAGGTGACCCGCTCCTCGCAAATCTTCAGCCAGATCCGCGCGCAAGTATCCGAAGTCTTCCTCGGCCAAAACCATATCATCGACCAAATCCTAACAGCTCTCGTTGCCGGGGGTCACGTCCTGCTTGAAGGAAAGCCCGGTCTCGGAAAAACTCACCTCGTGCTCGCGCTCGCGCGAGCCATTAACGGCACCTTCGGTCGCATCCAGTTCACACCCGATCTCATGCCTTCCGATGTCACCGGGCACACTCTTTACGATATGGGCTCTCAAACCTTCCGCGTCCGGCGAGGCCCCGTCTTTTGCAACCTTCTCCTCGCCGACGAAATCAATCGTGCCCCGGCCAAAACTCAGTCCGCCCTTCTCGAAGTCATGCAGGAAACTCAGGTCACCATCGATGGCGATACTGTCGCGCTCGATCCTCCCTTTATGACCTTCGCAACGCAGAATCCCATCGAACAGGAAGGCACATACCCCCTCCCGGAAGCCCAGCTCGACCGATTTCTCATGAAGATCCTCATCGATTATCCAAACGAAGCCGATGAAAATTCCATCGTCGCCGCCGTCGCCGCTGGCGCCTCCGGAACCGGCCTCAGTCCAGACCAGGTAAAACCAGCATGCGATCGGGGAGCCATCATCGAAGCCCAGCAGCATTCCGCCGCCATCACCGCCGCCGACGAGGTGATCGCATACGCGGTCAATATCGTCCGCGCTACCCGGGAAGCCCCTGGCATTAGCCTCGGCGCCGGCACTCGCGGCGCAATCTCACTCGTCCGTGTTGCAAAAGCATACGCCCTGCTCCACGGACGCGCTTTCATCACCCCCGACGATATAAAAAACGCCGTTCTCCCCGTCCTGAGACACCGCGTGAATCTCGCCCCAGAACTCGCCATCTCAGGACAGCGAATCGACGAAACCATCGAAAATATCGTCCGATCCGTCGAAGCTCCCCGTCATTAAATGAACTTTTTGCAGTCCATCGATAAATTTGGGAAACGACACGTTCGCACAGCGCCCCCACGCGAAAAAGACCGCCCGTTCTTAAACCCCGCCAAAGGCGTCATAAAGCCAGGCATCAAAGACGCTACCAAGCTCGCAGCTACACTGGCCCAAGAACAATGAGGCCTGCCTCGACACTGCTGAACCTTCTGATTGCTTGGACGGTGCTTGGCCTCGTTACAGCGATCTTCCCCGCTCTCCTTCCACTCTGGATCGCAGCGGGTGCTGTCTTGGGACTCGCCAGCCTCTTCGATGCCGTCACGCTCTCCCTCGTCAAACCCCCAATCGCCGAACGCAACGCCCCCGGCCGCTTCGCCCTCGATGTCTTCCAAAACGTGTCCCTGACCCTTCGGAACCCAGGCAAGCTTCCCGCTTGCATCGAAGTCTACGACGGTGTCCCCCAACCATCCGAATGCAACGACCTGCCCTGGAAAGGCCGCCTCACTCCCCATGGATACACCACGCTCATCTACCCACTCAAAATCAAGAAACGGGGTAGCATCGCCTTCGGTCCAACCCACATCCTTCGTGACTCCCCGCTCCGCCTCTGGCGCCGACTCACCTTCGCAACCGTCAACACCGAAGTAAAAGTCTACCCCAATTACGAACCCGTCGTTCGCTTCGCCCTCCTCGCGACAGAGCATCGCGAGAGCCAAATGGGCATCGTTCGAAAAAACCAAATTGGCATCAGCAAGGAGTTCCACCAGCTCCGCGAATACCAAGAAGGTGATGTTCTCTCGCACATCGATTGGAAGGCCACCGCAAAAAGGCACGAACTCATCAGCCGTGAGTTTGAGGAACAGAGAGATCAGAATATTATCCTCCTCATCGATTCCGGGCAGCGCATGCGTCCCCTCGACGACGGTCTCCCCCAATTCGACCATTGCCTCAATGCTATGCTCCTCCTCTCATATATTGCCCTTAGGCAAGGTGATAAGGTCGGGGTTCTCAGCTTTGGCGGCACCTCACGATGGCTCCCCCCGGTAAAAGGAAACCATGCCATCACCACCATCCTCAACCACCTATACGACTACGAGACCACACCCACACCAACCGACTTCTCTGAAGCCGCAGAAAATCTCATGGTTCGACAACGCACCCGCGCCCTCGTGGTCATCCTCACGAACCTCCGCAGCGAAGACGCCTCCACGATCGTGCCGGCCGTTCGCCTCATGAAACGACGCCATCTCGTTCTCGTTTCAAGTCTGCGTGAGCACGTGCTCGACCAGCGGCTCGATCGATCTGTTGAATCGTTCGATCAAGCACTGAATCTTAGCGCGATTCACCTCTACCTACGAGATCGCAAACGCCTCTTTGAAGAGCTCCAATCCCACGGCATTCTCACCGTCGACGAAACCGCTCAACACCTCCCCATCACACTAACAAATAAATATCTCGATATTAAATCAGCCGGCCGACTTTGACGACACTCTGCATCCAAGTAAGACCATCTTCGGACTCCGCCCGCACCATTGATTTCCTACGACTCCTTGTCCCGAACGGGCACCACCAAGACCGGCAATGAAGTCTTCCGAACAACTCCTTCCGCCACGCTACCCAACAGAATCCGCTCGACGACATTATGACCATGCGTCCCAATCACGAGAAGATCCGCTTCACGATGTTCGGCAAAATCAATTAACCCTTTCACCGTTTGCTCTTCTTTCATGTACGCCATAGTATCGATCCCTTCGTGCTCCAATTGGTCCACCAGGTTCCGCAACTTTTCCTTCTCCGTGGACAACTCCTCAGCACGCGCGTCCACGCCTGGATAGGTATAAACCGCATATCCCACAAACGCCGGTTCCGGCGCAAAAATGTGAACCAAATGCACTTTGGCACCCGTGATACGAGCCAGCTCGGTCGCTCGCTCCAACACCGCGTCGGTCGCATTCGAAAAATCAACCCCTACTGCTATGTTTTTCATATCTCGTCTCTTCCTCTTTTCTACCGTATCTAACCACAAAAACAGTCCGAAATGCTACGCATTCGATGTCTTACCAACCTCATTTCTTGCTCGCTGCTCCCCGCAACCACCCCCCATTTCCCGCCGTTCTCCGGTATCGCCATCACCAAATGCTACGACCGCTGCGCACCATAAAACAACCTTCCATCCCGCACCTCCACATCATATAGTTGAGGCTTTACACTCCAAACACGCAACAATCATCTCAGCTCATGTCCGAAGACACCATCAATCGCATTTCCGATCGGATCCAACGCGCACAAGCCCTCAACAATGAAGATCGTAAAGAGCTTCTCGCACTCCTCAATCACCTCCGGGAAGAAATGCAGGAAGAACAACACTTCGCCCACCTCGAAAAGATCGAACACGTCCTCGGCGTTTCTGAGTTGTCTTCTCAAGAAACCCCCAGCAAAAGCGAAGAACCAGACCCGCTCGCCAAAGGCGTGGACGCCTTGAAGTCATCCGTTCTCGAACTGGAATCCTCTCATCCAAAAGCCTCGCAAGCGCTCGCCCGTTTCACCCAAATCCTCTCGAATATGGGAATCTAAATAGTTCGCGCCGAACACAGGCCAAAGAACGTGGAAACGAAATCGAGCTTCCAGCTATTCCACCGATTAAGAGCCGGCATTTCACCGGAATCCTGCTCCGCCATTTTCTCCCAAAATCACAAAGCACGCACGAACAACTAAACGCCGCCGATCACTCCAAGACTATCCGCTCTTTCCGAAACTCCTCAGGCATACACAACTCCACTTCCCTCACATGGGTCCGAATCACAGCGAAACCCATCCCGCTGTTGTAATGATCGAGAAAATACGCTCGCCCTTTGTCTTCAATCCCTTCCCACGCGCGTTTCACGTCACTCACGTCTTCGACCACCTCCGCTTCTCCACGCAGATAAACAATCGTTGTCTTGGCTGCGTCGGTAAACATCCACTCTACCTTCGGGTTCTCGATGAGATTCGCCACTTTGTCGCTGTCTGGAGAAGTAATCGTCACCAGTTCCTTCAATCCCTCCGCCGATAGCGTTCCCATCCAAGTCGCATGCGGCGCCCCTTTGGAATCCACCGTTGTGAAGACAGCCTCGCCCTCTCCCACGACAACCTTTTGCACAAGCGATTCCACTTGCTCCCGCATCTCTTGATCCGTTCCAATACCCATAACTCCTCCCTCTCATCCTAGGCCTGCGCCTATGCCAAATCAATACCGCCCTCGTCCCACCCAACATAAACGCAAATATTGCATACTCTTTCCACCTGTCCGCGGGGCGCAAAGGTGCCGTTTGAACGATACTTCGATTGGGGAAACAGTGTTCAACAAAATTTGACCATGATGCCACCGACCCCATTGAAGCCATATCCCTTGCTAATCCTAACTTGTTTACTAAAAAATTGAAGGTCTTTCTCCGATGAAAAAGAAGAAAGCAAAATGGAGCTGGCCACCCGATGCCCGTAGCCATCGGATCCTCTTCTGCGTCGTCCTCCTCTTGATCCTTATCATCACCATTCGCCTCCTCGCAAACTGATCCATTCATAAGCCGTTCCAACCCTCAGCCGATAACATGTACCGAAAAATCCTCGTTCCCCTTGACCCCTCACCCTACACGACCTGCGCCATCAAGCATGCCCTCACCCTCGCCCAAAAACATAAAGCCAAGGTCACGGGACAGGTCGTCCTCGATGTCCCGGAAATCTCCGCTCCCAAGACGATGGTCGCCGAAAGTCAATACGACCTGTTTCCACTGGATCTCGAAAAAGAGAAGCTCGCAGATGCAAAAAGTCATATCGACACGCTCGTCGCAGACTTTACCGAAAGATGCGCCGCAGCGAATGTCC
>JBCDBW010000110.1:0-14788 GCA_039182965.1 Verrucomicrobiota bacterium | reverse complement strand
TCCCCTGCCTCATGCGCTGGCCCGGAAAAATCGAGCCCGGCTCCACCACCAATGCCCTTACCTGGGCGCTCGATATCTTCCCTACGCTGAGCCACTTCGCCGGCGCCGACGTCTCGGACCTCACCCTCGACGGAAAAAACATCGCCCCCATCATCCTCGAAGGCGCTCCCGGCGATCCAAAAAGCAACCAGCATCATGCTGGGCGGGAGCTCTTCTGGGAGACTGGCAAACACGCCCACCTCGACCGCGGCAACTGGATCGCCCTCCGCCAGGGCCCCTGGAAATACCTCCAAGACCCCAACGCCGACACCCCCTTCCTCTTCAACCTCACCAACGACCCGCTCGAATCCCTAAATCAAGCCCCCCTCCAACCCGAACGCCTCGCCGAAATGCAATCCCGAGCGAAGGAACTAGCCAAAGCCTATCGTGCCTCTCAAAACACTGCCCCTTCTCAATAGACAAAGGTGGGGCTCGGCGTCCCTGTCGAGCCTCCGCAGCGAAGCCCAACGGGCGTGCCCCTCGTAGCTCGAAGAGCGAACAACGGCTTGGCAAAGCCAAGACGGGCGGGCGAAGCGAGGACTAAACCTCACGAACTTTCTAGTACTTCAATCCCCATCCCCTTCCCCATACCTAACAACCCATTCCCACTCCTCCGCTCTTTCACAAAGCCCTGCCCGCACCGGATTCTCCCGAATATAGTCCATCTTCTCATTAAAGCTCTCCCCGTTCCGAATCCGATGATCGTAAAACCCATCCTGCCAAACCAAACCGAGGCGCCTCGTTTGAAAACTTTTCCAAGCTCGAATCGTCTCCCTCATATCGCCGCCCCTTGGAAACGACAATATCGCATGCAGATGATCGGGCATAATCACGACCAAATGCGCAAACCACTTTCCTTCTCTATGGTAGTGGCGGACCCCGTCTAAAAGCGCACGCGCAACCACTTTCAATTCGTCGTCTCCGCAAAAGTGGCTTTGCCCCCGGCACTCTGCATTGATCGTCACAAAAAAACTCGCTCCATCCTCGACCCACTCCGGCGTCTTGTGCTCCAACCGCCTTCTCCGCATAAACACCCTCTTCCCCATAGACAAACCCTATCAGCTCTCTCCCAAAAATCGACATCACTCCCCGCCTCCGAACCACCCTCTCACAAAATATTCACCACTGACGAAGGTGGGGCTCGGCGTCCCTGTCGAGCCTCCGCAGCGGAGCTCGAAGAGCGAAGCGAGGACTAAACCTCACGAAGTTCCCAAAACATCCCTACTGCGACTCCCCAGCAAGCTCCGGATAAATCCTCTTCAAATCTAACTCATCCCCCGTCTCCGCCTGCAGCGCCAACAACGTCTGGAACATCGACTGCATCCGCTTCTGCTGCCCCTTTTTGTCCGCCAAATCCTTCGTCTCCGCCGGATCCTTCTCCAAATGAAACAACAACGCCACCGGCACCTGCGGATACAAAATCAGTTTATACCCATCCTCGATCACCGCCCGCTGCCCGTCTAAATAGGCACCATATACCGCATCGTAATTCCCTTCCCGCTCGCCTCTCAGCACCGGCATCAAGCTCTTGAACTGCACGTGCTCCGGGACTTCACCCGTCCCCAACTCCAAAACCGATGCCATGATATCCTGCAAATACACCGCCCCTCCGATCGTCTTTCCCCCCTCGATCCCCGGCCCGGCCACAATCAGCGGCACCCTCAACGAGTGATCGAACATATTCTGCTTCCCCATCAACCCGTGCTGCCCCACCGCCAGCCCGTGATCCGCAGAATAAAAAATATACGTGTCATCCGCCTTCCCCGAAGCATCCAGCGCATCGAGAATCCGCCCGATCTCCTGGTCCATGTGCGTGATGATCGCGTAATACTCTTGCCGGTGCACCTTCACCGAACGCACCGTCCGCGGAAACGGCGCCAGCTTCTCATCCCTTAAACTCCGACCGCTCTTCATGTCTTCACTGTAAGGATACTCCGGCACGAAATTCACCGGTACTTGCAACTGCTCCACTGGATACATGTCCACAAAGGGTTGCGGCGCCTGCCGCGGGTCATGCGGCGCGTTAAACGCGATATACATGAAGAACGGATCCTCCTCTTTCGCCGCCGATTCCAAAAAGCCCGTCGCTTTGTCTCCCACCACTTCACTCCAATGCTTCCCGCCTTCCCAGAACCCGCCAAACTTCGGGTCCGCCGGATCCCAAGGATCCGCCTCCCCCGGTAATGGCCGATTATAACCCGCGTCCGTCTGCGACGGCATTCCGCTTCGTATGTTCCCTGTCACATCGAAAATCTCTTCCGCATTCGCCCGCACATGCCACTTCCCCGTAAAATAGGTCTTGTATCCCGCCTCGCTCATCAGCTGCGACCACATCCGACCCAACTCCTGAGAATTCCGTTCCCGCGATTCCACAGCAGCCGGCTTCTTTTTGTTCTTCGGACTCGCAAAACCGCCCGAATCTTTTTCCGCATGCCACAAAAACAATCCGGTGTTCAACATGTGCCGGCTTGCCACACACACCGCCCCGCTCCAAGAACCCATGTTATAAGCATGCGAAAACGTCGTCCCCCGCTTCACCAACCGATCCAAATTCGGCGTCTCAATCTCCACATTGCCTAACTCACGAATCGTGTCAAAACACTGATCGTCCGCAAAAATAAATAACACGTTCGGCTTCTCCGCCGCCTTCACACTGAAACCCTTCAGCCCCGCCAACACCATCACCCCGGCGATTAAAAACTTAAATAGGGAGTTTTTCATAGGAACGATACTTCAATTGCTACCACCAGACATGTAAAGCTCTCAACCGAGGATAAGAGTCCAAATACCGACGCTAAAACGGACGAGCCCCCCCCAATCTATCGCATCGTCCATCAGCCCAAAGACAAATAGGTCCCAACAGTCATTATTCCCTCGCCCCCGGGAAATCGCTACGCATCCTATACACTTCATCCTGGGCAATGCCGGTCCAGATTGGCTCGCCGCTAGGCGAGAAAAAGGGCTAGGGTGAGGAGACCTTATGGAAAGGGTTTCCAAAACCATCCTCTGACCTCTGACTTCTGAAAAATGGACCACAGTTCTTGGAACAAACTCGCCCACCGCTTTCCGGACCTCGTCCTCGAAATAGCCGAGAACGACCCGAATGGCATCCTTACCGAAGAAATCAAACGCGCCGCCCGAAGCGCCGTCACCGCCGCTGATATCGGCTGCGGCGCCGGCTCCGCCCTCCCCCTCTTGGTCCCGCACTTCAAATCCATCACCGCCGTCGACTTCGCTCCTTCCCTCCTCAAAACTGCCCGAAAACGCGTCCCCGCAGACAATATCACTTTCCTCAAAAAAAACCTAACACGTCCTAAAGCCCTCGGCAGAAAACAGTTCGATCTCACCCTCTGCCTCAACACCCTCATCCACCCCGACCACAAACAACGCACCGCCATCACCCAAAACGTCTTGGCCGCTACGAAGCCCGGAGGCACCGCCCTCATCGCCGTTCCTTCCTTCGAATCCACCCTCAATACCTACCAAGCCCTCGCCCACGCCTGGACAGCCGAATCCCCAAAGGCCACCCGGAAAAAAGCCCTCAAAGCCGCCGACAAACTATTCGCCAAAGAAGTCGCCTCCCCCGTCGATGCCATCGTCGAGATCGGGAAAACGAAAACCAAAACCTACCTCCGCGACGAACTCTCCCGCTTCTTGCAATCCACCGGCTTCCTCATCCACCGCATCCGTCCCCTCCCCTACCCCTGGACCACCGAACTCGAAAACCCACCCCCAGACCTCAACGATACCCCACCCTGGGACTGGCTCGCCATCGTTCACCATCCACAACCGTAACCCCTTCCCAGGCCGAAGCCGGTAGGGCGTGGCCTCCGACGGACGCGCCTGCCTTCGTCCAAAAGAGTCCCCAACACCAACCCGAAGCAGGTAGGGACGATCCTCCGGATCGTCCGCAACGACTTTCCTACTACAAATCGTCCGCCTCTCAACTCCTCACATACTAGCAACCTAACCACCCCACAGCTCCTTCCTCCTTCCTATCCAACGAAAGGCCAGACCACCAATAAAAGCGATTGCTCCGCCAAAAAGCCCGCTGCGCAAGAGATAAACCGCGATCAGGTGGCACCTCGAATTCATATTGATCGACTTCCTTCAACATCCTACCCTGATGATGATTCAAGACCGTCCGGATTACCCTGATTTCCCGAACAAGGGGTTCCCACAGGGACTCGCCATCAAAAACAACAAGGCCACCCAGCTACAACCCATTAGACCCAGTCAAACTCAAGCAAGCCATGCCCGGACCGCAAATCAATTTGGCAAACCATTCGATGTCACTGGAGGATTTCATCGCCAAAGCAGAGCATGAACTACAGCCGCTGCAACTCCCCAAACCGCCCTTGTGGCACGTCGCGCAGGATGGGGTGGCAAAAAATCGACCGGACGGCCTCTGGCTCGAGTTTGGAACCGGCAGCGGCACGACGACTCGCATGCTGTGCGAAGCCCGCCAAAAGAAACCCGTTTACAGTTTCGACTGGTTCCAGGGCTTGCCGGACGCCTGGGGCGATCGCTTTCAAAAGGGCGCCTTCAAGTTCGATCCGCCGCTCGATTTGCCGAGCAATGCTCACATCATTTCAGGCCTCTTCGAAGAGTCACTAGGTCCATTCCTTAAAGAGCACCCGGAGCCTGCAGACTTAGTTCACGTCGACTGTGACATCTACTCTTCAACGAAATCCGTGCTCAGCCAGCTGTCGGAACGCCTCGTCCCGGGAACCGTCATCGTCTTCGATGAACTGCTCTATTACCCCGGTCGCGAAAACCACGAGGTGAAAGCGTTCTACGAGTGGCTCTGTGAATCCGGCGCTTCCTTCGAGTGGATCGGTATCTATGGCAACGAACCGGCCGAGTCCTACTTCGCCAAAGCCGATCGCGACCCTTCACTCGCCCTGGACTACTTCGTCACGGCCGAAAGCCGCGTCGTCCGATTCGACATCCCCCTCAACGAACGCGTCGCCGTCCAGATCGTTTGAGATGTCCAATTGCCTCTGTGAGCCTCTACCATTTCTGCAAGTCACTTGACTACAATTTACTGAAACGAGTCAGGCTCCGCGCCCGCCGCCTCACTACCGGCAATCACCCGCTTCTGCCGATAAACCGCCCGCTTCTTCTTCCAAAACGGAGTGACTAATCAGCGCAGTCGTACTGCCGCCCTTCCACTCCCCATCCTCCTCCTTCCCTTCAACAGTCCATGCACAATCCATATTTCCGCGCCGCACCACTTTGAGCCGGCAATCATCGCTCAACCCAAATGCAAAAGTTTCCAAAGCTTCCTCCTCATCCTCAAACTCCTCGTGCCACCCATCAAATCCAACCGTGAACCCTGGATTCTTCTCGGTCAGCCATACCGAAAAACCATCCTTATCAGGAGCATCAAGCGTAATTGTGCTCCCCTCCATACGATATCGAAGCTTCGGCTACCCATTCAATTTTGCCTCAATCCGCTCATTGGCCGTCATCGCCAATCCCCGCTCCTATCTACGCTATATACTTCCTTCCCCGTTGCCCACGATACCTGTACTTCCTCTCATACTCCCGCCGCTGCTTCGTAACCTCATACAAAACAATTCCCGAAGTAGTCCCCAAATTCAAACTCTCAATCATCCCAAACATGGGAATACTCACGCACATCTCACTGCGCTTCGCCGCCAAATCACTAATCCCCCTCGTCTCAGTCCCAAACCACACGGCGAGCTTGGCTTGCGTGTAGTCCCCTTCATGCAAAATCACGTTCTTCTGCCCCTTCACGTGGGGCGAAGTGACAATCGACACAAACCCTTTCTTCTCCAAGTGATCCAAGCATTCCTCCGTGCTATCGAACCGCTTTACGAAACTCCATTTGATGGCAGAAACCGATGTGCCAGATAGCGACTTCTTCTCTCGCATATCTTGCCAGTCATCAGGCAAAGCACGCCGAGGGTCCACGATATAAGCCTTTTCAACTCCCAAAGCATTCACGTTTCGAATCACCGTACCGATATTCTTGATATCACGAGGGTCCTCAATAACAGCGATCAAATTCTTACATCGGTAAGGCTTGATCGCGTCGGCGCGCTGACGTTTGGAACTTTTTGGGGCGGACTCCTTCACGGTTAAAAAGATACTCGTCTAGTATAGTTCCTCGCAAAAATTTACCAAATGCCCAACGAAGGTGAACGACCCTTGGTTTTGACAATCTTCTTCCCAACCATGACATGAACGCACAATTGGCGCCTTCTCATCAAATGTTTTTGCGATTAGGGCTCGCCATCAGACTCGTCCACCAAAAACAACTCTGCCTTCAAATCTTCTTCCGCATCGTTGAGTTCTGTGAACGTTCCTTTTTCCACATGATCACAGATGCACTTTAGCAGTTTGGCGCCCTGATCCGAATACCGACTCGAATCAGTCATCGGGACGAGACGCGGCAGATATCCAGCTGTCGCAGCTACCACCATCAGAAAATTCTGGCGGCGAAATCCAAAAGTTCCTTGGCGCTCATGGGTTATGAGACCGCTGATCGTACTGTGGGTGGCGAGGCTGAGCATAAAGTACGCTCGGATGTACTCGGATAAGAGTTTGCCCTCTTCAGCTGTCCTACGGACACTCCAATCTGGGTTGCCGGTCATATTAAAATGATCACGCAATCGTTGTTCTAATCCTTGATACTGCGCAAGCGCCTCATCAAGCTCATCGGATAGACCCCCATGCTTAATCCATTTTTCGATACTGTTCACAGCAGATAGCGTTTCGCTGAGAGTCTTTTCCTGAGGAAAATTGGGATTCTGAGCAGCTGCTGCTATCGAAAAGAAGCTCTCGAGCATTGCCCGGAGGACAATTGACGGGGAATAAAAACGCAGCTCGCTTTCAAGAATCAAAAAGTCTTCCGCGAGATTGAGCACGTTGCGAGCGTGGCGATAGCTGAAAATCTGAGTGTAGCAAGCAAGACCGCTTGGCTGAATCTTTTCGTGTGCGTCTTCGAGGGCGTCCGAAAGCAGTGACATGGTCTGATCGGTCAAATCATCGATGTTCATTCTTTGGTCGCCTCCAAGCGTCTAAGGGCCTGTCCCTTTATTTCCCCATCGTTCCCAACAGGCAAACCTTTTACTTTCATACCTTTTACGCGCCCCAGGGGCGCCTCAAAACCCCAACGCCGCCCCTTCCCGCCGAGGATCCGCCGCTCCCTCATACCGGCGCTCCCCACCCTCATCCGTCACCACCTCAATCGCCACTACATTCGACGCCGGCGCATCCACACTCACCTCATGCCCCATCGCTTCCAATAGGCGGATCGTATCCACACTGAACTCCTTCTCCAGTGACAGCCGATCCGGCAACCACTGATGATGAAACCGCGGCGCACCGACCGCTTCCTGAACGTTCAAATCATAATCCACCACGTTCACGATCACCTGTAGCACGCTCGTAATAATCCGCGATCCCCCTACCCCGCCCGTGATCAGATACGGCTCCCCCTCCCGCAACACAATCGTCGGCGTCATCGAACTCAAAGGTCGCTTCCCCGCCTCAATCCGGTTCGCCTCACCCCCCACCAACCCATAAATATTCGGAACTCCAGGCTTCGCCGAAAAATCGTCCATCTCGTTGTTCAACAAAAACCCCGCCCCTGCGACCACGATCCCGCTCCCAAACGCCGTGTTCAGTGTCGTTGTCAACGACACTGCATTCCCCGCCGCATCAATTACCGCCAAGGTCGTCGTCTGCGTGCCCTCCTCCTTCCCCATCAACGATCCCGGTCGAACCGCTTCACTCGCACTCGCCCGCCCCCGATCAATCGATCCCCTCAACTGCTCTGCATAATCCACCCACATCAATTCCTCCACAGGCACGTCAAAAAAATCCGCGTCCCCCAAAAACTGCGATCGATCCGCATACGCCCGACGCATCGTCTCCGCCATCAAATGAATACTCTCCGCCGCCTGCCACCCCGTCTCCCGCAAAGCAAAGCCCTCGATCACATTTAACATTTGCACCAAGTGAATCCCGCCCGAACTCGGCGGCGGCATCGAACAAACCGTTAGCCCACGATACGTCCCCCGCACCGGCTCCCGCCACTTCACCTCGTAACCCGCCAAGTCCTCCATCGTAATCAACCCGCCATTCTCCTCCATCTCAGCCACAATCAATTCCGCAATCGCACCCTCATAAAACGCCGGCGGCCCTTCTCCAGCAATTGCCCGCAACGAGGTCGCCAAATCCGGCTGCATCAACGCTTCCCCGGCCTCCAACGGTTCCCCATCGCCTCCAAAAAAAACCGCCCGCGAACTCGCCCACTTCCTCAGCTCACCTTCCGCGCCACGCAAGGCCCGCGCTTGCTGCGCCGTCACCGGCGCACCCTCCTCCGCATACCGAATCGCAGGCGCCATCACTTCCGCCAACTCCATCGTCCCAAATCGCTCTAACATCGCACTCAATCCCGCGACACTCCCCGGCACTCCCGCCGACAAATGACTATACCGGGCCCGCTCCACATCCACTTCCCCGCCTTCACCCAAAAACAAATCCCGCGTCGCTCGCTTAGGCGCCATCTCCCTGAAATCCAACGCAAACACGTCCCCCTCGTCCGCGTCGTAATAAACCAAAAACCCGCCTCCCCCAATATTCCCGGCGCTCGGCAAAGTCACCGCCAATGCATACGCCACTGCCACCGCCGCATCCACCGCATTTCCCCCACCCTTCAATATCTCCAAGCCTGTCTCCGCCCCATAAACATTTCGCGCCGTCACCATCCCCTCTTCCCCCACCGCCGGCCAACTCAACGCCCCCTGCCCATACCCGCCACTCATCGCCACCACCCAAACCAAAAATCCGATCACAATCACTCTCATCGCCAGAACCGTACCATCTCCCCGCGTTTCGCACAACCGCATGCCCGACAATCTCCGTTCGCCCATATACCGGATCTGCGGCACGGCGCCACTGTCAGCCTCCGCAGCAAGGCCCGCAGCAAGAAGCGAGGACTACCTCACCAACACTTCCCAAAACATTTCTCCTCGGAAACGGCCTCCCCTCAGAAACTCCCCACTCCCCACTCCCCATTCACCATTCACCATTCACCATTCACCATTCACCATTCATCCTTCCACCCGCCAGGGTGAATACTCGATCCCCGATCATCTCCGCTTCCCGCCGACTGTGCGTTATATGCAATGCCGTCATGCCATGGTCCCTGACTAACTTCTTAATCAAACCCACCATCTCCTCATGCGTCTCCTCATCCAACGCACTCAGAGGCTCATCCAAACACAACACGCCCGGTCGCGTCGCCAAGGCTCGGCCCAGCGCCACACGCTGACGCTCCCCCCCACTCAACCCGAAAGGCTTACGCTTCAACAGGTCCTTGATTCCCAGTTCTTCAGCCATTTCTTCAACTCGCTCCCGTATCTCATTTCCTCCCCAACCTCGGACCCGCGGCCCAAATGCCAGGTGCTCCCATACCGTCATCGTCACAAATAAGGTCCCGTCTTGAGGCACAAATCCGATCCCCCGTTCCCCGGCACGCAACCTGGTGACGTCTCGCCCCATCAATTCAATTCGCCCGTCCCTCACCCGCTTCAACCCGCAAACCGCCTCCAGAATCGTGGTCTTTCCACACCCCGTTTTCCCCATCAAGACACCGTATTCCCCAGTCGCTACTTCAAACGAGATTCCCTCCAACCGAAACTCCCCCGCCTCCACCTCTAGTCTATCGATACTGATCATGTCCGTCCTAGATCCTCGCCTGATGGCCCTTGTCCCAAATCCGCACCGCAATCAACACAACGATAGCAATCGTCACCATCAACAACGACACCGCAACTGCTCCTTCCAAATTCCCAACACTGATCTCCAAAAAAACACTCGTCGACAAAACCTCCGTCCGCCCCCGAATCGCTCCCGCAAAGACCAATATCGGTCCAAACTCGCCCATCGCCCGCGTCCACGCCAAGGTCCCCGCAGTCGTTATTCCCCGCCACGATTCCGGTATGACTACATACCAAAAAGCCTGTGACCGATTACACCCAAGCGTCAATGCCACCTGCTCACTCCGCAAGCCAATCTGATCAAAATGATTCCGCATCGTCCGCACCGCAAAGGCACAAGCCACCGTAAATTGGGCCAAGATCACCGCCGGCACCCGATACGTCACTCCAGGATTCGCTCCCCCCGGAAAAAACGGGCTCATCACCCACTCGGAAACCTCTTCCAAAGTCACCCCGAAAAAACTCACCTTGTTGAACAAAATTAACAAACTCAACCCAATCACCAGCGGCGGCAACACAATCGGAATATCCAAAATCGCATCCACAAACGCCCTTCCAAAAAAACGATGCCGCGAAAGCAAATACCCGATCGGAACGGCTACGATCACCGACAAGATCGCGCTCAAGGTGCACGAAATCACCGTCAACCGAATGGATGCCTGGATGTTTGGATCTCTTAGAATCCTAAAAAGCTCCGCCCGCGTCATGCCAGTCACGGAATACCACAGATCCGCACCCACCATCCCCACAATCAGCAGCAGATACACGAACGAGATCGACACCACAACTCCAAAAAAAGGCACGTCCGATTTCACTCTAAAGCCCCCGTCTCTCATTCAATTACCGTCTCCTCGCCTATCCGCCCGCGGCTCTCGATCACTTCATATCCCCCTTCCTCAAAGATCGCAAGGCCTCCCTCATACGACACCAAATAGCGGCAAAAAGCCATCGCGGCCTCCGGTCGAGAGGAAGCCGTGAGAATGCCCGCCGAAATGCGCTTCTTCTCAACGGCAAAGGCCGGGATCGCGACAAAGTCAATCTCCTCATACTGTTGCGCCAATACCCTCCAAATCACCGCCACATCAATCGTTCCCAACTCTAACGAGTTCGCCAATTCAGTCACCGTCGGAACGGTCAGTTCCGGCGTAACATCCTCCCACACGTCCTGCCCTCGGAGGATTTGCTCCGTAAACTGACCGATTGACGCCGCTTCGGGATTGGCCAGACCCACCCGCAAATCACGTCGCACCAAGTCTTCTACCCCCACTACGTCGTAAGGGTTTCCCCGACGTACCCCCGCACCCGCAGTCAAATAAGCCACATCAAAAGTGTCCGAGACCAGCCCATCACGCGTCGCCAGATCGGTGTAACTTGAATCCGCAGCCAAATAAATGTCCGCACCCGAAATCTGGAGCTTGCTCAGCAAAGTGCCCGATCCCCCAAATAGAAGATCGATCGGAACTCCAAACTCCTTTTCATACGAAGCGGCGATCACTTCCATCGGCCCCCGTATTGCCGCAGCACACAGAACCACAAGAGGTTCCGCTCGCGACGCGGATCCGCCACCACTTCCCCACCGCAAGACCCCAATAAGGAAAAGCGCAAGACAGACTAACAGAATGAAGAAATTTCGAGCCCAATACATTTCAAACTCGTTACCGCCAGCCGACAAAGGCCCGAGAACAGGGGATCGTTCTCGCGCGCTCTTCCGGACACAGGGCCAACCCTCGAAGACCGCAGGGTAAAAGGCGCCCCCTATTCATGCTGACCACGGGTCTTCTTAAGAACTCCCAAGAGAATCCCGACCAGGACACCCAGGGCAATCACCCCAAGGATGAGCAAAGGGGATAGCCCATCACTCTCCGCCCGGTCGACTTCGAAAATGGCACTGGTGTCATCATCTTCCTGGGCATCCGTCACCTCCCGCCGCTCCGCAATCACCTCAGCCTCTTCGAATGACGAAGCACCTCCTGCTGAGGCATCAGCCAAAAATAACCCCCGCGCCATCGCGGCCCTATCCATCGCTGCGTCGCCGCCCACACTCACGCCCGGTAAGAAGAAACAAAAGACAGTCAAGGCCAGACATCCAACGAGAACAACACTTCCACGCATCTCCCGAAGCTGCCTATTTTTTCCTCTCATCTTCACGACAAGTTCTTATACCAAATCAACACCCAAACACCAGTCATCCCCACATCCAATCGAAAACAAGATCGAAACTCGCCCCGATCCGGACGGTTTCATTCACCGGCACGCCACGGTGGGCCTAAGAAAAATACCGAAACCGAACAACGCTCGCAAGACAACCAACCAAGCTTTCCAGGCATTTAAGCTGGCAAAGAACGACAAGATAGACTCCATAATTCTCCCCTAAAGCCACGCTCACGAAGATTTACACCCCTTAAAGATTGATCAAACTCTCACAATGAAACAACCGCCCCTCCCGATGCCAACACGCTCCATCACGTTTGTCGTTGCCCTGACCGCGCTCACCTCCGCTGGACTCAGTATCCTGAACGCCCAAAATAATCGCGTACCACGGCAACAACCACCCCCATCCGATGAAGCCATCCAAAGCCGCGTCCCCGAGGGAGTCACGTTTTTCCCCAACATCCCCTACCGCGATGGCAACGAACGCTGGAAACTCGACCTCGCTATGCCTTCAGAAAAATCTGATTCCCCCCGCCCCGCGATCGTCTTTGTCCACGGTGGAGGCTGGCGCAACGGTGACAAAAGAAAATCGAACTTCCTCGACCCCGCCCTCGAATACGCCGCCAAAGGATACGTCACCATCACGGTTAATTACCGCCTCACCGGAACCGATCCTTTCCCCGCCTGCATCGAAGACGTTAAGAACGCCGTCCGCTGGCTCCGCGCCCACGCGGACGAATACAACGTCGACCCCGATCGCATCGGGGCTCACGGAAACTCGGCCGGCGCCCACTTGGTTTCTATGTTAGGCCTTGCCAAGAAGGACGCAGGTCTCGAGGGCGATGGCCCCTACCAGGATCAATCTAGCCTCGTCCAAGCCGTCTGCCCCGCCGCCACCCCCGCCGACTTCCTGAACTGGAAAAACGGCCAACCCATCGTCGGGGGCTTTCTCGGAATCAAGGAAGACGAGTTCGAAGAACGCGCACGCAATTACTCCCCCATCAGCCACGCCCGCGCCGACGCCCCCCCCTTCCTCCTCGTCCACGGCACCAATGACAACACCGTCCCCGTATCCCAAAGCGATCGCTTCGAAAAAGCTCTCAAAGAAGCCGGTGCCAAAGATGTCACCTACCTCCGCTTCGACGGCGCCGGGCACGGCGTCTTCTCCCAACACAAAGACAAAACTCATCCCGCAATGGAAGACTTCTTCGCCCGCACCCTCAAACTCGATCAGTGAAAATTCTCCGGTCGGGACGAGCGGCCCACTCGTCCGTATATCTTCCCTCATCTTCCCTTCTCTCTGGTTCTTCCTCTCGCAACCAGATTTTCACCGTTCGCCCTTAGACAATTGCCTCCTCATAACGTATTATATCTCTCAATGAACCGCGGCGTCACCATCGCTCTTACGCTCGCACTCGGCGCGACCGTGGTCGTCGCCCTCAACTCCTGCCGCGCCAGCAAAGGCCCGCGTAAGATGCCTTACGTCGAAACAACCCCTTCCTACCAACACGACCCTCAAGTCCAGGCCGCCATCGATCGCGAAATCGCCCGCCGCGAAGCCCAAGTCGACACCGCCCTCAACGCTCCCCCCACTCCCACGGCACGGTAGGGCGTGGCCTCCGGACGCGCCTGCCTTTTAAAAGATTCTACGACCCCTCGTCCCCCTCTCCTAACAAACCACCTACAATCGCCGGTATATCCATCGATCCGGGATGCCCCACGTACGCCACCTTCCCTTCCACATCAATCACATATGCCGTCGGCACCCCACGGACCGCATACGCTTTCACCGCATCCGACTCCCACGCTTCTTCGCCCGCCCACACATTCAGGGTTTTATCCCATCCCCTCGCCTCTAAGTGACCAGCCAGTTGCTCTCGCGTGTCATCAATACTCAATGCCACCAACTTCACGCGGTCCTCCCACTCCGGATGCTTTTCCGCGTAAGTCTGCATCTTTGCCATCGGCTCCTGACACGGCCCACACCACGTCGCCCAAAAATCCAAAACGACCACCTTTCCCAAATAATCCGATAAGTTCCGCTCCACATCCTCGCCACCTTCAACCAGCTCCGTGAAAACGATATCCGGCGCCTCCATCCCCGCCTCCGGCGCTAACCTTAGTTCCGCCACCTCCCCCACCGTCACTACGCCCACGATGTCCGCACTCTCCGCATCCGCCACGACAAACCGCTGCTCCGCATCCTCCGATACCCCATCTAACCGAAACACGCCCGCCTCGTCCGTCTCCGCTTCCCCAACAATCACCGATCCAATACTCTCCATACTAGCCGCCACCTTCACTTTCTTCCCCGCAATCGGTTCCCCATTGTTCCTCAGTATCTTGCCCTCCACGACACCCCCGCCTTCCAAAGTCTCCAAATCAAAATGCTCATGCTCAATCTTCATCTTTTCCGCTGTATCTTCCTCATCAATTGCCACGGATAAATGATGCCTGAACATTCCAGGCTGCGGCTCAATCAAGTTTCCCTCGAGCGGAATTGTCGATGTGATCAACAGATACCGGCCCGGCTTTAATCCCTCAAAGGTATGCGTAAACGCTTTCTCGTCCGTCCGGTAAGTCGTTGCCTTCGCTTTGGACGCGATCGGCAGCAACATCAAGATTACCTCCTCATACTCCGCCGGCTGCCCCTCCCCCGGCCCAAAAGTCACCGTAAATGTCGCCCCCACCACCGACTCCGCCCAGAGCCCTCCAAACACCGCCAAAATCACAAAGATCCTCCCTTTCATAACCGCATTCGACAACCAATCTCCCTTCGCCGTTCAACCCGCCACCATCCTTTGTAGGCCAGGTGCCCCACCTAGCGTCACCACGCCTCC
>JBCDBW010000109.1:0-14942 GCA_039182965.1 Verrucomicrobiota bacterium | reverse complement strand
TCTCCTACTTCGTCTTCGGAAAAAACGACTCCGTCGGGATCCTTTCCAACGCCTTTCCCTTCACGGTCGCTGCCTACAACCTCTACCTCGACGTTCGCTCAAAGAAACTCTCCGACCCGGCTCCTCCCAAAGAATAGCCGCCCAGCCCAACCAAATAGCATCGCCCCAACTCACTGCAAACTCCTCTCAAACTCCCTTCCCTCCAGCATCCCCAAACACTCCCCCACCAAAAACAAAGATCCTGTCACCAATACCAGCGTCTCCTCGGCTGGCACGAACGCTTCCTCCAGATCTTGCCCCACTACGCAAGGGACTTCCGTTAGGCCACGCATCACTTCCACCAGGGCCTCCGCCTCGATCCCACGCGCCGTTCCCACGGTCACCACATGAAACACCGACGCGATCTCAGCTAGGCTACTCACCATCCCTCCGACATCTTTGCTCTCCACCGCCCCAAAAAAAACAATCGCCCGCTCGTCCCCAAATTCCTCCCGCCAAGTCTCCACCAGCGCCCGTGTCGCTTCGGGATTGTGCACACCATCCAAGACCAACCTCGCGCCCACACGCTCAAATCGCCCCCGCCACCGAACATTTGCCAACCCCTCGTCAACTACTCCGTCACTCAGGACCAAGCCCGATCGCCCGATCGCCGCCCGCGCAAGTGCCGCATTCTCGCGCTGATGCCGTCCCGACAATCCCAGCGCCCCCCGCTCATAAATGTCATCAATAAATTCAATCTCTGTCCCCACTTCCTCCGCCCGTGCCTCCAAAATCAGCTCCGCCTCTTCCGCTTGCCTCGCCGATACCACCGGAACCCCCTCGCGCATGATTCCCGCTTTCTCATGAGATATTTTCTCAATCGTATCGCCCAACCATTGCTCATGATCCATTCCAATTCGGGTCACCACCGAAACGCTGCTTCCTCCGCCAAGCCCTGCGGAAACCGCCCGCGCAATCACTCCGGTCGTTGCATCAAGTCGCCCTCCCATTCCCGTTTCCAGCACCACCACTTCACACTCCTGCTCAGCGAAATAACGCATCGCCAAAACAGTAGTCAGCTCAAAAAAAGTAGGATGCGACTTCCACCCCGTTACCAACTCCCGCAATTCACTCAATAGCCGAGCCGCTTCCCTCTCTCCAATCATCTCAAAGTTCACGCGTATCCGTTCGCGATAGCTCACCAGATGTGGAGACGTAAACAATCCCGTCCGATACCCCCCCGCCCGACATATGGAATCCACCATCGCGCATACCGATCCCTTCCCGTTCGTCCCCGCAACGTGAATCAACCGCTGCCCCTCCGCCGGCAGCCGCCACTCCCTCAACAGTCTCTCCGTGTTCTCAAGCCCCAGCTTGATCCCAAATAACTGTGTCCCGTAAAGCCAATCGATGGCTTTCTCATACCGCATCATCCCGCCCCTCTATTCAACTTGCCATCCCCATGGCAGAATCATGGCCCTCCCCATCCGCCTCAGGCCACCTCCTCCGCTTCCGCCTCCTCTTCAACCAATTCCGCTCCGGGACCAACATCCCCGTGCAACGCCGCATGCAAGTCGGGAAGCATGTAATTGATCAGTTCTCCCAGCTTCTCACGCATTTCACTGCGGTGCACAATCATGTCGACCAACCCATGTTCCATCATGAACTCCGCCGTCTGAAAACCCGTCGGCAAATTCTGATGCGTCGTCTCCTTCACGACCCGCGGCCCCGCAAAACCAATCATGCAACGCGGTTCCGCCACGATCACGTCCCCTAAAGTCGAAAAACTCGCCGTCACACCTCCCGTCGTCGGATGCGTCAGCACCGAGATATAAGGCAGTTTCGCTTCCGCATGGCGGGCCAACGCTCCGCTCGTCTTCGCCATCTGCATCAACGATAGAATCCCCTCATGCATCCGCGCCCCGCCCGACGCCGAAAAAACCAAAACCGGCTTCCGCTCCTCCGTCGCCAACTCAATCGCCCGCGCAATCTTTTCACCCACCACCGATCCCATGCTCGCCCCCAAAAATCGAAAATCCATGATGCCCAATACCACTTCGCGCCCCTTGATCGTCGCTCGACCCGTCACGACCGCATCTTCCATCCCCGTCTTCTTCCGATATTGCTTCAACTTCTTCGCATAATCCTGAAACTTGAGCGTATCCACAGGCTTCAAATCCTTGTCCAACTCCTCAAAACTCCCCTCGTCCGCTATCACCTTTATCCGACCCGGCACGTCCAAGGTAAAATGATAGTCACACTGCGGACAAACACGCAACGCCTCCTCTAATTCCAACTCGTGTACCACTGCACCACAACCCGGGCACTTCTGCCACAGGCCCTCCGGCATCTCCTTTTTTTTGCGGCCAAATTTCAGGCTCGGTTTCTTGAATATCCCCATGGTTTCCCTGCTGCAATCAATCCCTACCCTAACTCCGCGCCAACGTCAATACAACCACCTTGTCCGCTCCCGCCCGCTCCTTCAACACCCTCGCACATCCATGTGCTGTCGCGCCAGTGGTCAAAACATCATCCACCAAAAAGACCGAACGCCCCTCCAGCCTCCCCCTCCAACCTCCCCACGGGCGCATATCAAAGGCCCCCTCCATGTTCGCCAAGCGCTCCGCTCGATCCAAACTCACTTGCACCGACGTATACCGCGTCCTCTTCAAAACGCCCACCACCGGCCAATCATGACGTCGCCTCAACACTCGACACAGTTCCGCCGCTTGATTAAATTCCCGCTCCCGCTTCCGCCGCGCATGTAACGGCACTGGCACCAACACCCAATCATCACTCATATCCACCCGCCCATCCCAAAACACATCTTCCATCAGTTCCCCCAAAACTCGCCCCAGGTAAAACGCACGCTGATATTTGAAGCGGTGAATCAACTCCCGCATCAATCCCTCCCCGCGGTACGCCGCTACCGCATAATCAAAACTGAAGGTGCGATCGGCGCAGTTCGAGCACCGAAACGGTCCGCTCACTTCCCCGGCATACGGCTCCCCACACTTCTCACAAATCGGCGCCCGCAACGGCCGAAGATCACCAAAACACCCTTCGCATAGTCCCGCACGGCCCGAGGCCACCACCCCTCTCCCACATCCTGCACACACCCGGGGATATAGAAGCCCGCCCATCGCGTCCTTCACCTCCCCCAAGAAACCACCCACCCCTTCCCGCCACGACGCAAACACCGGAACGCTCGACTGCTCCAAATCCACTTCCTTCATAACTCCTGCTCCCGCAATAACGAAGGGTCAGCGTCCATCCGTGGTTTCTTCCTCCCCACCCACCACCAAACCACCACACCGGTCAAGGTCACGACCACGAACGGCACTAAACCCTCCTTCAAACTGGCGCCCACCCAAGGCAGCGTCTCCGCTACCGGTGCCGCTCCCTTCGTCATCCCACTGTAAAATTTTAAACCAAAAATCCATCCTGCATGCAATCCGATCGACGCCCATAATGCTCCCGTCCACAACCGTGCCAACCCTAACACCCATCCGACCGCAAATAAGGTCGCAAATTCAGCCAGCACAAATAATGGGTTGCCAAACTGCACAAAAATCTGACCCACCAACCAAAACCCCGTCCACCACGCCACCTCCGCATGCGGAATCACCACCGAGTCGGGCGGCTTGAGAAAATGAACCACCGTATAAACAAAAGTAACAAATACCATCGCCACCCACTTCCCCGCCGCCCGAAACGAAACCCCCATCAACAACCCACGAAAAAAAAACTCTTCCACCACTGCTGCCCCCGCTGCCGCCATCAGCGCCACTTGCACAATCGATCCCACCGATGGTCGCTTCGCCGCTTCCCGCCACTCATACACACCCGTCTTCAAAAATACCAAACCCATCAACATCAACAAACTACCCGCCAGCAAAAACCCTCCCACCAAATGCACCCAACGCGCCTCGTCCCGCTCTAATCCCATCCCCAGACCCCTCTCCCACTCCCCCCTTCGCAACGCCCGAATCAATGGCCAAATACACACCACCGCCGCCACCAACATCGCCCGATTGAAAAAACGCTGGAAATTGGTCCTGTCCAAAATCCCATCCAACCATGCACCCGCCCCAAACAAATCCGCCGCTCCCGCCCACTTCCCCACAAAATACAAAGCCGGTGCAAAGGCTGCCCCAACAATAATCACCACCACCAGGTAAAACCCGATCTTTCCCAAATCATTACGAATCCACCCAAACATATATATCGCCCAACAACACCCCTATTCACTATTGCTCACCGCCGCTATTCATATTCCAATCAATTCCACCCGTCCATCCCCCAAAATTCCAATCCGAATACGATCCATGATCACTCACGAATGGCGAGACCAGACCGAGAAAGGCGTAATCCGCTTCGTCCGCGCGAAGAAATATGGGGACCATTGGACACTCCAGTCCCGTCTCAAATCGGAAGATCACTGGACCAACCTCGACCCTATCCCGCGCTCCGACCTGGAACAACTCCGCGAGATCCTCTTCAACAAATACCAGCGCCGTCGCGTTCCCTATAAAGACATCGAGCATATCGACGCCCTCCTTGCCAAACATTAGCCCGTTCCTCCAAATAATTTCGTATCTATTCATGGCTCGGCATACCTAGACACACCCCACGCATCTACACCGCTGCGCGGTCACGCCACTCCTATCTCACTCCGAAAATCCATGCCCCCCTCCCTCAGCGAACTCGATAAATCCCACTTCTGGCACCCCTTCACCCAGATGCAGGATTGGTGCGCCCCCGATCACGAGCCGCTCATCATCAAATCAGGCAAAGGTGCCATCCTGACGGATACAAAAAACAACGAATACATCGATGGGAATTCCTCCATCTGGACCAACATCCACGGACACAATCACCCCGCCATCAACGAAGCTCTCAAAATTCAGCTTACCCGCATCTCCCACGCGTCCGCTCTCGGACTCACCAACCCCTCCGCTATCAAACTCGCCGCCAAACTCACCTCCTTCTTCGCCGACACCACACCCCCGCTTAACAAGGTCTTCTTCTCCGATAACGGTTCCACCGCTATCGAGTGCGCCGTCCGCATGGCTATCCAATTTCACCACCTCACCGGAAACCCTCGCCGTAATCGATTCATCACGTTCTCCAATGCCTACCACGGCGATACGCTCGGCGCCGCATCCCTCGGGGGTATCACCATCTTTCGATCCCCTATCGAAAATCTCGGTCTCACCGTCTCTTCCGTCGAGAATATGGAGCAACTCCGCAATCTCCCGGAAGAGACGCTCGAACAAACCGCCGCCCTCGCCATCGAACCCCTCATCCAAGGCGCCGCCGGCATGCAAACCTGGCCCCCCGGCATGCTCGCCCATCTTCGCCAATGGTGCGATCACCATGACATCTTCCTCATCCTCGATGAAGTCATGACCGCATTCGGTCGCACCGGCACCATGTTCGCCTGCCAACGTGAATACGTCGTCCCCGATTTCCTCTGCCTCGCCAAAGGTCTCACCGGCGGATACCTTCCCCTCGCCGCCACTCTCACCTCCCAAAAAGTCTTTGACGCCTTCCTCGGCGATGCCTCTAAAACCCTCTACTACGGCCACTCCTACTCCGGAAACCCGCTCGCCGCCGCCGCCGCCATCGCCAGTTTGAAAGTCTTCGAAGACGAACAAACCCTCTCAAACCTCCAACCAAAAATCACCCTCCTCACCCAACTCCTCGACCATCTCAAAGACAACAATCCCCACGTCTCCGCCATCCGCCAATGCGGCTTCATCGCCGGAATCGATGTCCAACATGAAGATCCTCGAACGGGCGCCCGCATCTGCCTCGAAGCAAGAAATCACGGCCTCCTCACCCGCCCCGTCCTGAACACCCTCGTTCTCATGCCACCCCTCTGCACCACCGATGACCAACTCCAGTCCGCCGTGCTCGCACTCAATACCGCCACCCACACCATCCTGTCCTAAGCTCAGGAAAAGCCTCAGAAGCTCGAGTCCCCTCTCCCTGCGGAGCGGCCTGGGGTGACGAGAGACCAATTCAAAGAGATATACCCCCGCTGTCTTCCCGAGAAAAAATCCTCCCACCACTGCATTCCCTCCTGTTAAATCTCTCTCTCATGCCGACCATCAAAATCGCCTGCCCCGATTGCGGCCAACGCGTTTCCGGTGACGAGTCCTTCCTTGGCACCACCGTCCCCTGCCCCAGCTGCGACACGCCCATCGTCTTCCCCGAAAAAATCGAAGACATCCCCGCCAGTCCCCCCGCCGCCACGGAGACACCGCCGCCGCTCAAAGAGAAAGCCTCCGACGAAACTCTGCTCTCCCCGCCGTCGGAACATCTTTCTCTCCGACAAGACGATGACAATGACCCGAAGCCCAAACCCGCCGTCTACAAAGTCAACTGCCCAACTTGTGACCAACGCGTTTCCGGAGACGAATCCTTCCTCGGCACCACCGTCCCTTGCCCGACATGCGAGACTTCCATCGTCTTCCCAAAAGACCTGTCCCCTTCCGCTGAGACTCCCGCGAACACTCCACCTGCCGAAGAAACTGTCGGCAAGTTAAACGTTGTCAGCTTCGAAAAACCAATCCTCAAAGACCCCGACGCCTTCGACGAAGACGATTACATCGACGACGAACCGAAAAAACCTTCTCTCCCCAAAGCACCAAAGGGAAGCGGCTCCAAAAAAACGCTCCCCCGCGCCGTTGCCCCGGCCCCCACGACACCTGACAATACCCCCGCTGCCGCACCCGGCGCCCGCGTATCCAAAGCCGCGGTCCTCGCGCTCATCCTCGGCTTGACCTCTCTCTTTTTCCTCCCGTTCCTTCTCGGCCTGCTCCTCCTCATCCCCGGCCTCCTCTTTGGACACACCGCCCGCGCTCGCATCAAAAATTCCAGCGGTCGCCTTCTCGGCAAGGGACTCGCGACGACCGGACTCTGCTTCTCATACCTCACGCTTATCCTCGTCATCATCACGGCGGGAACCCTCATCGCTTTCAAGGGTAAAGATCGCGCCACCCAGTTCTACAATGCAAGCCAAGCCCCAATTGTCCTCGCCGCCCTCGGCGCTTACGCCGAAAGCCACCAGGGCCGATACCCTTCTACCCTAACGGAGCTCATTCCCGACTACCTTCCCGAAGAGCAACGCAAGATTCTCAACTGGATGAACCCGGATGGCCTCGAGCCAATCCCCTACCTCTACTACCCCGGACATGACCTCCTTCTCGATGACGCAACAACCATCATCATCGCCGCCCCCGAACCCGATGGACTAAACCGGCGTCTTGTCGGATACCTGAACACCGAAGCCGAACTCATCCCAGAAGATGACTTTCTTACCCGAATGGGTGCCGTCGAAAAAAATCAATAATCTGGTAAATTCCATCCCCGCACTCCACCTCGCCCCCTTACAAATCGACCCCCAATACTTCTCTCGCCAAACGCTTCCCCAACACGATCAAATTCACACTCGTCCCGTCTACATCGGTCACACAACCGCCGTAAACGGTCCCACCCTTCTCCACGCCGAAAACCATCCAGCGCCCATTCCCTCGGGGGCCCGTTCCTCCATCCAACCAAATCCCTTTTTCCCCTCCCCCCAAAGGATCTCGCAAGCCGGATACCAATTTCGCTAAAACCGCCTCCGATACCGGAAACGACCTCGCAATCTCCTCACCCCCCTCCGCCGTCCCCGCAGCCAAACCGATGCGCACCTCCACGACCTTCCCTCCGTTCACCAGTGATGCCCCAAGTCTCGCCAACTCCATTGCCGAAGCCTTCACCGCATAATCATCCTCTAGCGTCATCCCGAAGAGCGCTCCAACCGTCTCCCAGTTCCCCTCAAATAAACTCCCTCCCCTCTCGCCCAATCGTTCCACCAATCCCTCTAACAACGCCTCATCCCCGCCGCTCTCGCCCAACAAGGTGATCGCTTCTAACACACCCCCTACTCCGGCCACCTCAAGCTGCCGCTCGCTTTCGTCGCCTCCCCCCTCCTCACCCTCGATCCCCGGCTTCGTCACCAAAATCACCAACTCCCCCGTCTCCCCATCCAAGACCACCGCCGCCCCCCTCGCCACCCCGGTCATCATCTCCCATACCACTCTCTGCTTCTCCACGTCCAAACCCAACGCCACCGTCTCCCCCGCCACCGCCGGCTCCCGGCTCAGTTCACGGAGGCTCGCTTCTTTCCCGTTCATCCCGCCGCTGACTTCATTCACCACTTCGCCCCACTTACCACTCAATTCCGCGTCAAACAACAGTTCCGCCCCCCGTACACCCTCGCCCGTCTCACGATCGATTGCCCCCACCACGGCATCTGTCAATTCGCCTTCCGGATATACCCGCTTCCAATACTCTTCGAAGAACACCCCCTCGACACCGGCCGACCATTCCATCAATCCAAAACTCGGCTCTTCACTCGCTCCCCACTCCGTCACTTCCAACAGTAAACCCTCACCGCGACGCTCGCGATAATGCTCCCGAATCAGCTCCGTCTTCGCCTCTAACGTGACCCCCTCCTCACGCAAAGGCACCACCACCATCGCATGCACCACCGCATATACATCTTCCTCCACGACCATCTCGCGCTCCCCCGACCGCTCGACAAACATCCGGTTCTCGGGAACGGACTTCCCCAACTCATCCCGGTAATACCCAATCAATGCCTCCAAATCAATCCGTAAGCGCCCCGCCCGCCTCGTCTCCGCCAATGTCCGCCCCGCCCGATCCACAATTTGCCCCCGCTCCGCCGGAATCCGCACCACCTCCTCCCGCACAGTCTCCACGTCCGGCACCCCGACCTCCACGGAAGCCTCCACGGAAGCCTCGACCTCGGACTCGCCCTCCGACAGCAGCTCGGCAAATACCAGCAACAGGAAAAGCACCATCGCCCCCCCCACGAGGATGATAAAGTGCCCCCGCCTCATCGCGCGACTATGCACCGTTCCTTAAAATCCTTCAAGCCCCACCCGCAGACGCCATTGCCCCTTCCCAAGCTTCCCGCCCCATGCTCTATTATAAACACACCAGGTCACTCAACCCGCCCGTACCTCACGGTATGCCACGCCCCATCCATCTCCTCTCCCGCTCCCTCGCCACACGGGCACTCCTCGTTACCGCGACTTCCGCCACCCTTCTCATCTCCCCCCGCCTCCCCGCCGAAGAGGCCCCCTCCCCCTACTCCCGCCAGTGGCTGCGCACGGACGGCCTCACCATCAACGCCGTTTATATCGCCACCGACGGCGATAACGTAATCATCGAGAGCCAAGCCGACCGCGCCCGATACACCGTCCCCATCGCAGACCTGAGCCCGGCCGACCGAGGATACGTCCAGTCACGCCGATCTTCCGCCGCCGCTCCCTCGCGCAAATCATCAGGCTTCTCTCTCCCTTTCTTCAAGCCCGGAAAAGGTCTCTTCTCCAAATCAAAGAACAAATCCACACCCGAACTCGCCGCCACATCCCGCATCCATGGCACACCCGACTTCCTCCAAACGACCCGCGCCGCCGATCTCCCCCTCGGAGGATCACAACACTGCGGTCCCGCCGCAGCCGCCAACGCGCTGACCTACCTCAGCCTAACCGGTTTCCCTTACCTAAGCCTCGGAGGCCTCACCCCGGAACAACGCCAGATCATCCTCGTCCGTAATCTCGGCTCCCCCGCCTTCATGCGCACCGATAAGGCCGGCACCTCCCCTTGGAACCTCGTCACCGGCCTCGATTCCTTCATCCGCTTCCGCGGATACCACACCCGAAAACTCGAATTCCAAGGCTGGCAACCAGTCCCCACCCGATACACTTCCCGCAGCCGCATCCCCAATCTCGAAGATGCCCGCGAAACCCTCGACAAACGAAAATCCGCCGTCCTCGTCAATATTGGCTTCTACCGCCCCGACAAAGGCAACCGCTTCACCCGGCAAGACGGCCATTGGATCACGGCTGTCGGATTCAAAGACGATCACACACTCCTCGCATACGACCCTTCCCCCCGCACCGGTCCAAAAAAAGAACTCCACGAAGTCAATCTCGCCCCCATGCCCCAAAACGGTGCCCTCGCCCTCGCCTCCTGGGACGACCCCATTCCCACCGACGGCTACCACTTCTTCGATTCCCCATACCCCGTTCCCGACACCCGTCTCGTCACGGTCATCGACGGCTTCGTTCTACTGGAATTGAAATAGTGCAGGAGTTGAAACCAGCACTCATAGCTCGATTGGCTCTCCTTATGCAACACCGGAATTTGGGGAGCACTTGTCAGACCATCGACAAGCCTCAACTGTTGGATTATCAAGGCCAATATCGCCTAACGCTCGATATTATCAGACTTCAAATCTTCATTTGGCGATTCATTCTCAGACGGACTAATATCCATCGTTTCCTTCTCCGTCCCACTCGAACTCTTTTCTCCTCTAGGCGGATTTCGACGAGGCAGTGACAAGTTTCGAAAATAAGATGAAGGGTACCGCGAGCTGCGGGTAGGATCAATCAATGCAAATCCTAATCCTATTAGATAAGCTTCTTCCTGCTCCTCTTCCAGTTTGAGCAAAGCGGTCCGAATTCTTTCAATAGGAATAATCGAGCTGCCCGATTGTAGACAAGTCATGTATGATTTGACCGCCATCGAATACTGATACGCTTTCAAATAGTTTTCAGCCTTTTGAAGCTCCTTTAGAGCCCCAGCATCAATGTCGCTAGAAGTCGAATACGTGGTGCTGCTACCCAAAAGTTGATAGCGCTCCTCTACAGCACGCAATGCTAATGCATAATCCTCCAATTCAATCGCATCCAACGTTATTCTATCAAGAAACGAGCGAATTGTCTCCTCTTCCTCGAGCTCAAATTCGCCTTCAACACCCAACCTTCGTGGCAAAGTCAATCGAATCAAACGAAGCCACAACGGTAATGCCCTACCGCTGGGATCCGAGGGAATATCGCGCAATCTGATCGCGATTGTAAGCCCCTCATCATGCTGCACCTTCAAATTGTTGACCTTCTCTAGTGCCTGAGCTGTTGAACGGTATTGAGTGAACTCGCTCCGATTTGCAAGCTTCAACAACTCCGGCACAATCGACGGTAAGTCTTTCAAGTCTTCGACCCCGCTCAGCAATTCCTCCGGCGTCTCGGCATTGGACCTAACCTGATCATTCTCGGACCACCCGTGTGCGCGCTTGAGTAGCAACGATCTCGGAACACCAAACGGATTAGTTGGACTCGCCGCTGCAAGAGACTGCATCACTCGCGCCGCCCCCTGCTGGTCGCTCTTCGCAAGCAGACTGAGGTAATCCTGCCACTGCACGACGAACTGAAGCTCAGGCGCCATCGATCCGCGATACTGGTTCGCAGCTCCCATCGACGCAGTAGACCCGAGCAAATCAATGAGTTCATCCAAATCCTGCGGAACCGTCGCAGACACAATCACGTCTCGATAAATCTCAAAATCCAAAGAACTCTCTTTAGCAGCAACCTGAAGCTCTTGAGAAGTAGCTTCACACCATGCTTTGAGTCGATCGCCCCCCACTCCCATATGCGAAATGCTCGCCAACTCAGCCATGGATTTCATCCAATTGCCAGCAGCTACAGAATCCCGATATCGGGCCGCCATCTCAATAGCCGCCGCGATCCGCGCCGCCATACTCGGATCGTCAACGGCTTCGCTGCGCGCCTCACTAATGAGTTCTTCAAGCTCCGTTGCTGATTCCACGAATGTGGTAGTAATCTCTCGATTCTGCGCCGGGAGACCTAATGGCGCGAGAATCAATAAACCTACAAAAAATCTGATTCGGTGGTTGTTTCTCATTTGATCAATTCATTTGGGAGATCGTCGTTCCCGGGTGGTATAGAGTCTAAATAGAACTGAATGCCGGCCTCGTAGTTCTTTGGATCACTTTCCTGAATCGCTTTCAGCCGAGAAAGAGCCACCTCCGAAGGTCCCTCGGTAGAACGATCCACCGCGCGCAAATAGCTACGAACAGCAAGCGCTGGAAATCCCGACTTTTCGAGATTTTCTCCACTCTGCAAGTTCCCGCACCCCGCCGCCAGCCGAGCCGCACTGATTGGTTCAGCCCCGCTAACGTACCCTGTCATGCCAGGATACCCAATCGAAGCAAACGCCCTGCGCGCGCGCTCCCATTCCCCTCGTCGAAGAAATTCGTTACCCAGATCTCTCAGCCACTCGCTATAGGTCGCACCCGGTGCTCTGTCGACAACCATAGGCACATCCAAAACTTGTCCGAGTACTTGGATCTGTAGCGCATCGCGAACATCTAGAAGGGAAGGGATTTTTACCAATTTTAACTGCTCGAAGTTTGAATAGCTCGCAGTCCCGAAGTGCACTGCATCTTTGGCGTCACCAAGCCGAACTAACGCCCTTCGAACTTCGTCATAATTCGTTAAGTCGGCATCGCGATAGTCCTCTACAGCAACGATTGCCTGATCTAGATCCTTCACATCACGGACACTGGACAAAATCGAATCCAAGCTCTGTTCCATTCTTCCACTCCCAGCAACGGAAGGATCTACCTTGGTTCGAAGCTGGACTTCGGACCTAGAAATGAGCGGCGGTCCCACCCACTCTATCTCGGATATATCGTTCAGGCGATATCGAGCCCTTCTAGGTTCATCTAGTTCAAGCTCCATCAAGTAGTCCTGAAAGATCGCGCTGCCTTCCAAGTATTGATCCGCAAGAGTTGCCAATCGCTGTAGTTTCGTATCTCGTCGATCACCCGAAAGGATTCGCCGCTTGAGTGCCCCAATTCCTAGTAAGATGGCATCGAGCTCAGAAGAAGTCTCCGCACTCAATATCACGGGTTCACTATTCTCACGAAACTGCTCAAGATCAGCCTCCATACTCGCAACGAGCGCCGCCTTTTCCCGCGACAATGCCTGCGCCAACTCTGCCAACAAACGTTGCGCCGTCTCTCCAGGAAGATACTTTCCCAGCGCACCTACAAATTCTCTCTGCTCCTGTACCGTCCAAGCCTCAAAGGCCCTCAATCCTGCACACGCTTGCAACACTACCCAAAGCTCCCCATCGCCCCCGCTTTCATTCCCCAAATCTCCCTGCAAGTAACGATACTTCTCAACCGATATATTTTCAATCTGATCAACAATCTCCTCAACCCCCCGCTCCTCACCCAATGCCAATCCTCCAACCATCAATCCACATGTCACTGTCAACGATGACAGCCTCCGAAGGGCGGTCAGATTTCCCGGCGTCCACCGCGATAAACAAAGAATCCACCTAAGAAAAAAACCACCATCCATAATTACTGAACGCTAACTTGGACACCACACAGCCGATTCCGCTCGAAGCAATTAAACCACTCTATTCATAAGCTAACAGTAGGAATCCTAGACCCAACTTTGCGTCATGCAACCCTGTAAGCAGCAACGAATTTCTTCACACACGTTATTCTCGGGCGAGCCAAATACTCGTGCAAATCGAAAACACCGCTACAATCCCGATCCATCCTATCCGATAAATTCCTCCTGCCACACTGATCCACCCCGTCCTCAACCCCCGCGTCACCACCATCCTCGACAGCGTCGTCCTTCTTGAACTATGATGACACCGCAGCCTAAACTGAAGATAATCTGTCCGGTTATGAAAATCCAATCCCTGTTCTTCGCCGTCTCGCTCATGCTATTCCTGCTCTTCTTCGATGGCAGCCCCGCCCTCTACGCTGCCGAACCCACCGAAGAACGAGCCTGGAATTCAACCGCCGGTACCACCATCACGGCCAAAGCAACCAGGATCGAAAACGAAGTCGTAACCCTCATCACTGGCGACGGTCGCTCGATCGAAGTCCCCCTCGGTAAGCTCTCCGAAGCCGACCAAGCCTTCGTCACCAATCACTTCCAAGACGATCCCGCTGCTCCGCCCCCCGCTACCTCCTCAACAGGCACCCCCGTCGCCGACCTCGCCCACCCCCTCGGCCAAACCGTCGGCCCGATCACGACCCCGGAAGGCTCAAACTATTTTGTCTACCTCCCCACCACCCTCAAATCCGATCGCAAAGCCCCCCTTATCCTTTTCACCAACGCCGGCGGTGGCTCAGCAAAAATCGTCGACCACATGATCGAAGGCGCCGAACTCAACGGATGGATCGCCGCGTGCTCCGTCGAATCCCGAAACAAAAACGATACCGATGACAACCATCGACACTGCAGGAATGCTGTGGAACACCTCTTCGCCACCCTTCCCATCGACGAGGATCGCCTCTATTTCACCGGCGGCTCCGGAGGCGGCGCCATGTCCCTGCGCAACGCCAGCGAAATGAACCACGCCGGCGCCATCCCCATGATCGGATACATCCCCTCAGGCGCAACCGTCTCCGGTGGCGACTACGTCGTGATCAATGGAGCCACCGACTACAACCGATACACTTCTGCGCACGCGCGAAAAACATTCGGCGACAACGCCGTTCACCGCTTCCACCCCGGCGGACACTCAAAAGGGCCATTCTGGCTGATGACCGACGCCATGACCCGGCTCAACGGAAGATACCTCGCCGACAAAGGAAAAGACCTTACTGAGGAACGCACCGACTTCGAGGCTTCCCTCATCAACTGGATACAAAAACTGCGCGACAGCAACGAACCATGGCGCTCATACGAATGGGCCCTCTTCCTCCAAGAGGAATACGAAATATCAGGTCCCAATCAGCCCACCGTCCAAGAACTCGTCGCAGAACTCGGCGCCGACGAAATCAATCGCAAATACGTCGAGGGCCTCGCCGCCTTGGATGAATTTTCAGAAGACCAATTTTCAGGAGTAAGCACTGGTTCGCTCATGGGCCACAGCACCACGAGTATCCAGCGTGCGGCCGAAGAACTCGCCGAAAAATACGCCGGCATCCCCCACATTGAAGAAACCGCTATCGCCCTTGGAAAACCAACCGTAAGCCAGAAAAACAAGTAGTTATTGGCTTCCGCTGCTACCGGCACCGCCCTTGCCATGGGTATCGACCCCCC
>JBCDBW010000108.1:0-14976 GCA_039182965.1 Verrucomicrobiota bacterium | reverse complement strand
TGACGCTTGGTCGCCTTCCAAACCCCAATACACAAACAAATCCTCCAACGGCAGCCGATCCTCCCGCAATAACAGGGAATTGATATTCAATCGCCCCCCTTCCTGCTTGATCGTCGCCTCAAATCCCTGCTGGCCCTCAAACTGCTGCGCCAAAATCGGATCCCACGGATCCACCACCGGATTCATCGCCAACGCAATCCCCATCTCCGCCAGCTGATCCGCACGAAAACTCTTCTTCTGCGCTATGATGATGTTCATGTCGTCACTGACCAGATGCGTCGTGGTAAACACCGCTAAACTCAAAACCGCCATCAACCAAAACACCGCAATCAAGGAAGACCCACTCTCCGCGCTCCCCCGCCTATCTCTCGCTAACACTTTCATCAAAATCTAAAATCGAATCAGCAAATACACACTACTGCACACGCGGTTGCACCGGTATCGGCACACCTCCACGGGCTCCACCTCCCGGTTGCCCCCCCGGTCCCCCTGGACCCGGTCCCTGTCCCCCTTGCCCGCCGGGTCCCTGCCCCCCTTGGCCAGGCCCCTGCCCAGGTCCTTGACCCCCTTGTCCCGGCCCCCCTTGCCCCCCGCCGATCACTTGCTCCGGATTCGCCACCGGCGGGACCCAAAAAACCGTCCGCACCGGATCACCCCCATCAAAAAATCCCAAGTTCATCTCCACAAACGACGGTCTCCGCGTGTCGTCCAACCACTCCACCTGCCACTCCTCCAAATCCTCATCATAAAAACGCCACTCAAAGACACTCACCTCCGTCAATAAAGGCAGCTCCACCCCCAACTCATCGGCCGAAAAACCTCCCTCCTCATACAGTTCCGCCTCCTCCTCATCCAAAAACAAAAGCTTTACCTGCAAATACCCCCGTGCATCCGCCTCCGACTTCATGATCACTTTCTCAAAGCCCGCCGGAATCGCCGCAAAAGAAAACGCCAGCGGATTTTCCGCAAAGGCCAACTCCGTCACATAAAACCGACCGTCCTCATCCGCCTCCAAGGTCAACGTCCCATTCCCCGGTAACCCCTCAATGTTCCGTTTGCATAATTGTACAAAACTATGAATCAACATCTGCCGCCGCTGCTCCACCGCAATCTCCGTCCCCAATTCCAACGAACCTCGAGCAATTGTATAAATCCCCCCCATCAACATCACCACCAAACCGAGCGCCAGTGTCACTTCCAGCAGCGTAAAACCGCCGCTGGGCTTCCTCCCTGACCGCTCGTCTGTCCGCCTCATATTCATTACAATCGCGACTGATACAAAGGCCCATACCGATACACTTCCGCAATCTCCTCACGCTCGATCCCATTCTCAACCCACAAAGCCCGGACCGTCACCAACCACATGTCCCCCAAAATCTCTTGATCCTCATTGTACAATTCCAATTCCTGTATCGTGGTCTCATAGGTCACCCCCATCACATCCGGCTCCGATAAATAACTCCCCTCCTCCATCTGCTGGACCTTGCTCGCCTCCAACAATGCCGACTGCAACCCCGTCATCACATGCAACTCCCGTCGCCCCTCCACCGCCAAACTCCCCACCTGCCCCAAAGCCTTCGTCAACGCCACCGCCACCAACGAAAACAAAGCAATCGCCATCAAAACCTCCATCAACACAAACCCACAACGCTTCATCCGCTTCCTGCTTCTCAATTTCCAAGTCCCTTTGTCATCCTACTGGATGTAACTCCTCTCTTCCTCCACCCCCGCCGTCAGCGGATTAAAGTCCAATTCCACATAATCCTCCCCGATCGAAAATCGCACACTCAACGGCTCACATAAACCGCTCGGCGTGAATTCCCACTCCTGCGGAATCTCCTCTTCCCCAATAATCCATTCCGTGCCGTTCCAGCGCCGCACTTCCAATACCACGTCCTCCGCCAAATCGTGACGCAAGGATACCACCATTTCTTCAATGGACGGCCGATCCGCTTCCTCATCGTCCCCGCCCAACACCGTCCCACCCAAATCCACCTCCTCTTCTTCCTCGGTCTCCACCGGGTAGGTCTCCTCCAACACAAAAGCCCCCGGCAAAAAATAGATGCTGTATGAACGCTGCTCCGCAACCGACGACTTTAAAGCTTTCTTCGCAAAAGACCGCAACTCCGTCGCCGGATGCATCAAGCGCCGCTCCTTGCTCATCGAACCAATGCTGTAAATCGCTACCGATAAGATTAACATGATCAAAAACAACGAGATCAGCATTTCCAGAATGGTGAAACCATCCCGCTGAGTCTCCCGCCGCCTTGTCATCATTGGAGCTATCATCGCTTTAAACTCGTGGGTGCGAGCACGAGCAAGGACCCCCAATTCGCGACGGCACACCCGACCGCCGCCCTCACCCAAACGCTAATTCCAATTCCCTAGATCGTCCTCCGTGTTAGGCTGGCCGTCTGGCCCAAACGACCATACATCCGGCTTGTCCGAGTTGTTCGTCGGCGGGTTCTTATACTGATACGGCCGCTGCCAAGGATCATTCAGCGCCGTCTCCTTCAAACCGGCAATCCACCGCGGTGGAACCGGTGGCGAAGTCGGACGCTCCACCACCGCCCGTAAACCCTGCTCGGTCGTCGGAAAAAACAAAGCTCGGTTGTGATACGCGACCAGTGCCGTATCGATCGCAGCCAAGTCCGTCTGCACTTTGTCAATCTTGCCGCCCTCCAGTACGTTCACCATCACATACACGCCGCTTCCCAAGAGCAAAGCAATCAACCCAAACACAAGCATCATTTCCAATAAGGTAAATCCCCCACGGGATTCCCTCCTTGTTCGCTTCAATTCCATCACTTTCATCTCATTCGAAGGTTATCGTTGTTATTCAAAAATTCGCCACTCTCATGAACCGGCTTCCACCCCAAAAGTCGCGAAAACCTCCTAGTTTCCGACATTCCGGGGCTTTTTTCCGTTCAATCCCAATATGCCCGCACCCCCCACCGGATGCAAGACCACTCCACTCCCTCCCCAACGACTCACATAAACACCCCACTGTGTTCAATTCCCATCAGGACGGCACCTGGGCTCTCTCAATCCCCATTCGTCAAAACCACCGCACCTCGTCGCTTCCACGTGAGATAATCACGTCCCCCGGTTCCGCACCGTCGAAATCGTCTCGAAAATCACTGTAATCATGAAATAAGCCATCGTCCCCACCATCACCGCCATCAACACGATCACCACCGGCTGCACCAAAGCCCCCACTTTCTCAATTCGCACCCCTAACTCCTTGTCATACCGTTCCGCCGCTTTCTGCAACGACTTCGCAATGTCCCCCGTCTGCTCTCCCACCGCCACCATATCGATTAACAGCGCCGGAAAAATCCCCACTTTCTTCAAGCCTCGGGACATCGCCCCCCCTTCCGCCACGAAATCCACCACCTTCCCCAACACATCCTTCAAATACAAATTCGTCGTCGCGTTCCGCGCCAATTCCAGTCCCCGCAATAACGGTAACCCGTTCGCCACCAAATTCGCCAAGGTCTCCAAAAACTGCACATAAAACCGCGAGCTGATCACTGATCCCACCAGCGGAAGCTTCAAACGAATCCGATCCCAGACCGGACGATACTGCTCCTGCTGCGTCCACCAGCGAAACCCGAACACCATGATCAAAATCACCGCGATGATCGCCCACCAGTAAGTCTTCAAGAAATCCCCAGCCCCAATCACAAACTGCGCCCCCCCAGGCAACTCCCCCCCCATCGAGTTGATCATATCCGTTAGCTGGGGAATCAAAAACGTCATGAACATCACGCCCACCACCACGCTGAAGGTCACTAGAAAAGCAGGATAAATCAGAGCCGTCACCACCTTCGCCTGTAAATCCTGCATCGTAACCAGATACTCCGCCTGCCGCCGCAGGATCGTCCCCAACGCACCACTCACCTCACCCGCCTGTGCCAGGTTACAATACAAATCCCCAAAGCTCGGCGAGGTCGAACGCAAGGCCTGAGAGAAACTCGTCCCATCCCGCACTTGCTCCCGCAGCCGTTGCGTCAAAACCTTCAGCTGCCCAAGCTCCTCCCGATTCTCCATCGTCTTCAACGCCGGCTCCAACTGCAAACCCGCTCCCAACAAATCGGCTAGCTCTTCTGTAAATAAGACAATCTCCGCCCGCCTCAGCTTGACCGGTCCCGTCGGCACTTGCTCCTCGCTCTCCGCCCCCTCTCCACTCCCATTCTTCCCGCCACTAAACCAACCCGCCAATCCCCCCCTCTTCGCCGTCCCACCAACACCGGCCGCCCCCAAAGCCGATCCCCCCACTTCGATCTTCACCGGCTGTAACCCCTGTCGCTCTAACTTCCTTGTTGCTTCCCCGCGGTCCGTCGCATCAATCTCACCTTTCGCAAGCGAGCCATCCCCCTTCAATGCCCTGTAATGAAACTGCGCCACTTCAGTCAGACAACATTCGTCCCATCTCGCTCAATTTCACGCCGCGTCCTCGTTCGCGCTGCTCTCACCCTCCAACTCGTTGGTCGTCACACTAACCACTTCCTCGATCGTGGTGTCCCCACTTAATACCTTCATCCACCCGTAATCCCGCAACGAAACAAAACCATCCTCGTCGGCCTGTGCCCGAATCGCAGCCGATGACGCCCGCGCAACGATCATGTCCTGGAGCTTCGGCGTGATTAAACAATTCTCATAAATCGCCAGGCGCCCATGATAGCCCGATTCCCGACACTCCCGACAACCCGTCGCCTCATAAATCGTCCCCTCACGCTTCTTCGGAAACCCTAACTGATCCATCATCTCATCCGATATGTCCTCCGCCGGACGCTTGCAGATCGAACAAAGCTTCCGCACCAAACGCTGCGCAATAAAAGAACGCACCGAAGCCGACACTAGAAACGGCTCCACCCCCATGTCCGTCAGCCGGGAAATGCCCCCAATCGAATCATTCGTGTGCAGAGTGCTGAACACAAGGTGACCCGTCAATGATGCCCGCACCGCAATTTCCGCCGTCTCCAAATCCCGGATCTCCCCAATCATCACAATGTTCGGATCCGCCCGCAAAATACTCCGCAACCCGTTCGCAAACGTAAGATTGATCTCCGGCTTCACCGCAATCTGCATCACTCCCTCCAGCTTGTTCTCCACCGGATCCTCCACCGTCACAATCCGCGTCTCCGGCTTGTTCAACTCCGACAAAAAACTATACAGCGTCGTCGATTTACCCGAACCCGTCGGCCCAGTGATCAAAATGATCCCGTTCGACATCCCCAATAACCGCTCCACCGGCGCCCGAAGCTTCGGCTCTAGATTCAGCTTCTCAATCGTAAAACGCTCCTGCCCCAGTAATCGCAAACTCACACTCTCCCCTTCCACCGTCGGAACCGTCGCCACCCGGACGTCAATCGGCTCACCCTCCACCTGCAAGGCAATCCGCCCATCCTGCGGCAAACGCCGCTCCGCAATGTCCAAACGGGACATGATCTTCAGACGCGCCACCACCGACGACTGCAAGGCGTTGATCTGATCCGGCACCGGCACCTCAACCAATACCCCGTCCACTCGATAGCGAATTCGCAGGTTGTCCTCCAAAGGCTCCACATGTATGTCCGTCGCCCGCTGCTCCAGTGCCTCCCGGATAATCTGGTTCACAAACTTCACCACCGATGCCTCTTCATCGTCGTCGTCAATGATGTTCGTCTCTTCCTTCTGATCAAACGCGTCCGCATCGACATCACGACCTGCCAGCAATTGCTCAAAGGTGTCGGCCCCCACCCCATACAAGCCCTGCAACGCATCAATCACCCGCGTCCGAGAAGACATCTCCCATACAATCGGCATCGGTATCATCTGGTTCGCCGTCTGCCGACCCACCAAATTGAATGGATCATACGTCACCATCCGCAAACGTCGCTTGCCCTTCGCCACCGATGCCTTCTCTTCTCCGTCCTCACTCTCGCCCTCATCCGCCTCATCATCGTCATCGTCTCCCTCCACACCCGCTCCCACCGGGACCAACTTCTCCACTACCAAAGGCAACACCCGGTGCTTCAAAGCCAACTGCGCCGAACAAACCTTTCGCAAATGATGCGGCTTCGCATCTTCATCCTTCAACACTTCGCGAAACGGCATCCCCAACTCTTCAGCAACCGCCCGTAAAAACGGATCCTCCGAAACCAGCCGCGCATCCAAGACCGCATCAATCACGGATCGCTGCTGCGTCGTCGCCTCATCTACCACCGTTTGCAACGCTTCCACGTCCTCACAGCCCGCCTTGCTCGCGGCATCTATAAATAACCGATTCAAATCGTGAAGGGATTAACGCCTATTTCCAGGCGGGATATAGGTTCGCATGTCTAAAACCCGCCTGCAAGACCCCCGTTGCACTCCATTCCCGTTTTTGCCCCATAGATCCAGGTGCCTGCGCCGGCCGCCTCGCAGCCTCTCGTAACTTGACCAATAATCTAGCGGCACCCTCCTCAAGCAGTATAAAGCCGGAACTTTCTTCCCATTTCCGTCTGATCTTTGACCCTTACTTTTTACTTTTCCACCTTCCACCACGCCACCAGGCCTCCTAATATCACCCCATGGAATCCCACGAAGTCATCAAGCAGGCCATCGACAAAGTCGGACCCAAAGAAGTTGCCGCCCAACTCGCCCTCTCCTTGTCCCTCATATACAAATGGGCCCAGCCCCCGGAAGAAGGAAAAGGCAGCGGCAGCCGCAATCCTCTCGACAGGATCCACGAACTCGTGGAAATCACCGGCGATACCGACCTCATCCAATGGCTCTGCCAACAGTCAGGCGGCTTCTTCGTGCGGAACCCTAAGAGCTTCTGCGAAGATGGATTCGAGGTCGTACCCGCCACCAACGAAATCGTCCAACAGTTCGCCGACCTCCTCTCAGAGATCACCCAGGCCGCCCTCGATAACAGCATCACCGAAGAAGAATCCGATTCCATCCGCCGCGTCTGGGATCGCCTCAAAATGCATACCGAAGGCTTCGTCACCTGCTGCGAAGAAGGCGACTTTCAAAAAATCCCCGTCCAAAAGAAATAGCGATCACCCCCGCTGGTGGCGCGCACTCGCCGAGGGCGCATGCCTTTCTTCACCGCCTCCTGCCCTTCAATAACCCCCGGCGCCTACCCCTTCCGCATCCGCCGGGGTAACCGCACCGATTCCACCAATTCCCCAATCTCCGGCGGCGGTGCCTTCGAAAAACGCGAGATCACTATCGTGATCGCAAAATTCAAAATCATCCCCACCGTCCCAATCCCCTCCGGCGAAATTCCAAACAACCAGTTCTCCGATACATTCGCCGCCGGATTAATGAACTTGAAGTAAACGATGTAAGCACCCGTAAACACAATCCCCACAATCATCCCCGTCACCGCTCCTGCCATCGTCGTCCGCTTCGAAAAAATCCCCAGGATGATCGCCGGAAAAAACGAAGACGCTGCCAAGCCAAACGCAAACGCCACCACCTCCGCAACAAACCCCGGCGGATTAATCCCCAAGTAACCGGCGACCACGACCGCCCCCGCCGCGGCACAACGCGCCCAAATCAGTTCCGCTTTCGGCCCCAAATCAGGCGCAAATACCCGCTTCACCAAATCATGCGCCACCGCCGTCGAAATCACCAATAACAACCCCGCCGCCGTCGACAACGCCGCCGCCAACCCCCCCGCCGCTACCAACGCAATCACCCAATTCGGCAGCCGCGCAATCTCCGGATTCGCCAAAACCATAATGTCGCGGTCAATATCCAATTCGTTCTCCGGTAACCCCGCCTTCCTCGTCCCGGTATACTGAATCCGCCCATCCTCATTCTTGTCCTCAAACTCAATTAATCCCGTCTTTTCCCACTTCTTGAACCACTCCGGCACTTGCGCATACTCCGCATCGTTCACCGTGGTAAACAGATTCGTCCGCGCAAAAACCGCCACCGCCGGCGCCGTCGTATACAGCACCGCAATAAACAAAAGCGCCCACAAGGCCGAAGTTCGCGCCGCCGAGGCCTTCTTCACAGTGTAAAACCGGACGATCACATGTGGTAACCCCGCCGTCCCGCACATCAACGCCGCGGTAATAAAAAACACATCAATTGTGTCCTTCGCCCCCTCAGTATAGACCCCAAACCCCAGCTCCTCACTCATCCCGTCCAGCTTATCCAATATCGATACGCCCTCGTTCAGATACTCCCCACCAAATCCCAATTGCGGAATCGGATGCCCGGCAATCTGTATCGAGATGAAAATCGCCGGCACCATAAACGCAAAAATCAAAACACAATACTGCGCGACCTGCGTATAGGTGATCCCCTTCATCCCACCCAACACCGCGTAAAACAACACAATCGCCATCCCAATCACCACCCCAGTCGTCACGCCCACCTCAAGAAAACGCGAAAACACCACCCCCACCCCACGCATCTGACCCGCCACATACGTAAACGAAACAAAAATCGCGCAAATTACCGCCACCACCCGCGCGGTCGACGAATAATACCGGTCCCCAATAAAGTCCGGCACCGTAAATTTGCCAAACCGACGCAAATACGGCGCCAACAAAAGCGCCAACAACACATAACCACCCGTCCACCCCATTAGATAAACCGATCCGTCGCGCCCCGCGAAGGAGATGATACCCGCCATCGAAATAAACGAAGCCGCACTCATCCAATCCGCCGCCGTCGCCATCCCGTTCGCCACCGCTGGCACCCCCTTTCCCGCCACGTAAAATTCACCCGTCGACCCCGCCCGAGACCAAATTGCAACCCCAATGTAAAGAGCAAAGGTTAGCCCCACCAATAAATATGTCCACCCTTGAACGTCCATGAAAAATCCCGGCTCCTTCCTCCTATAGTCCAGACCCCAGTCCGCTCAATCCTCCTCCTCCCCCGCATACTCACGATCCAACCGATTCATATACCAGACATAAAATGCGATCAATAAAACGAACACATAGATACTCCCCTGCTGCGCAAACCAAAAACCCACTTTAAAACCTGTCCCGGGTATCCGCTCCGCATCCAACTGATCAACCAACAAAATCCCAAATCCATAGGAAACCAAAAACCACACCGCTAACAACCACAACACACACCGAACATTCTTCCGCCAATACTCCTTAGCCTTGTCGTCATCCAATTCAGAATTCGAGGTGCTCATAAGCTCAGCAAGAACAAAGGGGGGTTGGCATCGGGAGGCTGAAATTACCAAAGGAAATCTGAACAGGCCCTGACCAAATCCAAGATTCCCTTTGAAAAAATTGACGCTATCTTTAGCCCATCGGTTCTGCTATTGAAAGGCAAAAGAAACTTCCAACCACCCCCGTTCTTCCACTGATTCAAAGTTCCGCTACCGTCCTAGATGTCCACCCATAAACCCATCGTCCTCGGCCAGGAAAATCTCCCCCAATCCGGTGCCGTCATCATCCCCAATCACCTCGCTTTTCAGGACATCCTCCACCTGGAAAAAATCATCACCGGCCGCTCCCTCGTCTACCTCCTCGAAGAAAAAGCTGTCGTCGATCCCCTCCTCCAAGCCCACCTCGAAAAAGACTCCACCGAAGCCCTCGCCTTTACCGTCGGAGAACAACACCTCGATTCCTTCAAAAAAGCTCTCCACAGCCACATCACACAAGACTCCCTGATCATCTTCGTTCCCGGCGATAGCCTTATCCGCCCCGGCGCCGTCACCTGCGTACCCTCCGTTACGACCGAGTTCATCATTTCCGCTGGCGCTCCACTCGTCCCACTCTTCATCGATCATCCCCTCGATACCAGCCTCCAAATCGAACCGCGGAAGGAAACCGATACGCTCGTCTTCTCCTTCGGAAAGGTCCTCGAACGCGAAGCCTCCAACCTCGCCAACTATCAGGAAAACCTCCTCATCGCCTCAAATCTCGCTTTCGAATCCCGCCCCGCTTTCAATAAACACCTCGGCTACGCCCTACTCCAGGGACTCAAAAAACACGCCTCCGCATCAAAAATCATCGACGGCCTCGACGGAAGCGAAACCAGCTTCAACAAAATTCTCGCCGTCGCCATCGTTTTCTCAAAACTCATCCGACTGGAAACCACCGCCCCGCGCATCGGCATTGTCCTTCCCCCGGGGCGCGCCGGCATGATCGCAAACCTAGCCGTTATCTTCGCCGGAAAGATTCCCGTCAATATCAACTTCACCGCCGGTCCCGGCGCAATCAATTCCTCCATCGAACAAGCCGGCATCGATCGCTTCATTACCGTCGATCGCTTTATCCGCAAAAATCAAAAGTTCCCTTGGCCGCCGAACAAACAACTTATTTTTCTGGAACGCGTTCTCCCGCCCCTCAAAGCAAAAATCGCCATCTGGATGATCCTCGCCAGAGTCTTCTCCGCCGGCGCCCTGGCCCGCATCCTCGGCATCCCCAAAAAAGCCGCCCCCACCGACGAGGCCATCCTCCTCTTCACCAGCGGCAGCGCCGGCGCACCAAAAGGCGTCCCCCTCACCCACCGAAACATCCTCGGAAACGTCAATCAATTCGGCGCCCGTATCGACCTCCATCACTACGATAAACTCCTCGGCTGCCTCCCCCTCTTCCACTCTTTCGGCTGCACCGTCACTCTCTGGTTTCCCATCATCGAAGGGGTCGACCTCGTGACCTTTCCTTCCCCGATTGAAGTCGTGAAACTCGCCGAACTCATCGAAAAACACCAGGTCACCGTCCTCCTCGCCACTCCGACCTTCCTTCGCGGCTACCTGCGCCGCGCCGAAAAAAAACAACTCACCTCCCTGAACTACACCATCACCGGCGCGGAAAAACTTCCCCCGTCTCTCGCCAACGCCTTCCTGGAAAAATTCGGAAAACCCGTCCTCGAAGGATACGGCCTCACCGAAACCGCCCCCGTCACCAACGTCAATCTCCCCGATCCAAGTCCCGCCGGCAACCTCGATGTGATCCCTTCAACACGCATGGGCTCCGTCGGACAGCTCCTCCCGGGCATGGCCATCAGAATTACCGACCCGGATACCGACGAACCACTCTCGCTCCACAAGCCAGGCATGGTGTGGCTAAAAGGACCCAACGTCTTTACCGGTTACCTCAACAATCCCGATGCCTCCGCTGCAATCCTCAAAAAAGGCTGGTTCAAAACCGGCGACCTCGGTCGCGTGGACGCCGATGGCTTCCTCTACATCGAAGGTCGCCTCAAACGCTTCTCCAAAATCGGTGGCGAAATGGTCCCCCATGAAACCGTCGAAGAGGCGATTGTCAAACAGCTCGATCTCGAATCAGAAGGGGAACGAAAACTCGTTGTCACCGGTTGTCCCGATGATGCCAAAGGAGAAACCCTTGTCCTCCTCACAACCCTCGCCGATATCGATCTCACCGACCTGCGCTACCGCCTCCTAGAAGCCGGTATCGCCAGCCTCTGGATCCCGAAATCCGTCATCGAAGTCGACGAAATCCCCGTCCTCGCCTCCGGAAAATTGGACCTCCGCGCCTGCGATAAAGCCGCCAAAGGCGGAGCGGCTCAATAAAAACAAAGCCGGAGCGCCACCGGCAGCAGACTCATCCTAAAATGCCCACCAAAGACGGCACAACGCGAGGACTCCGACCATTCCCCAATCCCCCAATAAACTATCGCTGCGAAGCTTCCTCGCCAATCTCTCCGAGGAAAACAATCACGCCATCCCCTTCGAACGCTTCATGCACGAAGCACTCTACCACCCGGACTTCGGATACTACACAGCCCACATCAACGCCCTGGGCCCTCGCGGAGACTTTGCTACCACCGTCACCCTCACGCCCCTCCTCGCCCAATCCCTCGCCGCATTTCTAACCTTCGAGGAAGCGCGCTATCGCCGAAAACGCCCAACGAAACTGCCAAAGCGCCTCGTTGGCCATCCGCCAGCCGCCCCCCCCAACGCCCGCGAGCGCCAAACGAAGAAAGGCCCCGCCAAAAGCACATTTGAGGGCAGCTTCACACTGCTGGAAATCGGTCCCGGTAACGGTTCTCTCGCCCATGACCTCCTCGCCGCCCTCCCCTGGCGCTTGCGCCGCAAAACAAAACTCCACCTCGTCGAAATATCCCCGCGCCTCCAAACTCTCCAAAAACAAAGACTCAAAAAATACCAAAAACAAATCTCCTGGCACACCGATATCACAGACGCTCTCAGTCACATCGACCAAGACGCCCACCTTTTTGTCCTATCTAACGAACTCGTCGACGCCTTCTCCGCCTCCATTCACGAATTTGACCCCCACAAAAATACTTGGCAAAAACTTCACCTCGCTTTTACCCCCGACAAAGGAATCAAAGAAATTCTCATCCCTTCTTCGCCGCCCGCGGGTGACTGGAACCTGGAATCACTAGACTCCACGCAACGCGTCGAAACACACGAGTCCTATCACAGCTGGATAGCTTCCTGGACACCGTCACTTCCCACGCAAACGACGCTGCTGACCATTGACTACGGCGACACCATTGACCGCCTCTACCATCGCCAGCCCCGGGGCACCATCCGCGCCTACTACCGCCAACAACGCCTTACCGGCCCAGAGGTTTACGCCCGCTTTGGAAAACAAGATCTCACCGCCGACGTCAACTTCTCCACTCTCATCGATCAGGGTGATGAACTCGGGCTCAAAACCCACTCGCTCCAAAACCAGCATGACTTCATCCTGACCCACCTCCCAAACACCGCGCCCGACCACCGCCTCATCAACCCCGAAGGCCCGGGCTCCGCCTTCAAGATACTTCATCAATCATTTTTTCCTCTCTAACCTCCAAATCGATCGACAGAAGCACCATTCCCCAACATCCGTCCACCTCAAAAAAAAAGCTGACAGCTCATGCCTGATGGCTGATAGCTGATTGCCGACCCCTCGATAAATGCACTCTTTCCACTACCACGACACCCGACTCAACCTCCACTGCGAAGGCGTCGACCTCCAACAGCTTGCCGAACAATACGGCACCCCACTCTACGTCTACAGTAAAGCTACTTTCCTCGACCACTTCCGTCGCCTCGATCAAGCCCTCACAGCTCTCAACCACGAAATCGCCTATGCCGTAAAAGCCAATTCCAACCTCGCCATCCTCAATTTTCTCGCCAAGGAAGGCTCAGGATTCGACATCGTCTCCGGTGGCGAACTCCACCGCGTCAAAATCGCCGGAGGCGATCCACGGAAATGCACCTTCGCAGGGGTCGGCAAATCTCGCGAAGAAATCGAGTTCGCTCTCAACGAAGAAATCTACTCTTTCAACGTAGAGTCCGAAGCCGAAATCCAAACCCTCAACACCATCGCCGGTAAACTCGGAGTGTCCGCCCCCGTCGCGATTCGTATAAACCCAAATGTCGACGCAAGAACCCACAAATACATCTCCACAGGAAAATCTGAAAATAAGTTCGGCATCGACTTCGATGCCGCCCCCGACGCTTACGACCGCGCCGCGCAACTCCCCCACATCGAAATCCGCGGTGTCCAAATGCACATCGGCTCGCAACTGACAACACTCGACCCGTTCGTCGAAGCTGTTGATAAAGTCATCCCCCTCGTCGAATCACTCCGCGACCAATACCAAATCGAATTCTTCTCCATCGGTGGTGGGATCGGAATCGTCTACGAAGATTCTCTCCCCAGCGGCTCCCCAGATTGGTGGCATGGAAAAAATACGAACGGAGCGTCGCCACTCACCATCGACGAATACGCCGCCGCCCTCGTTCCGCTCCTGAAGCCTCTCAACCTTAAGATCCTTCTCGAACCAGGCCGAATGATCGCCGGTAACGCCGGCGTCCTCATCACCCGTGTTCTCTACACAAAGAAAGGGGCCGCGAAAACATTCCAGATCATCGACGCCGGTATGAATGACCTCATCCGGCCCGCTCTCTACCAGGGACATCACGACATCGTCCCCCTCCAAAACCCTGGCTCCCGCTACCAACGCGAAACGGTTGATATCGTCGGCCCCGTCTGCGAATCCGGCGATTTCTTTGCCCAAAATCGCGACCTCCCCCCACTCCAGGAAAACGACCTCATCGCGGTTCTCTCCGCCGGTGCCTACGGTTTCGTGATGGCCTCAAACTACAACACTCGCCCCTTCCCGCCGGAAATCCTCGTCGACGGAAATCAAGCGCACCTCATCCGCCCACGCCAATCCTATGACGACCTTACCGCCTCCGAATCCATCCCCACGTAACTGCCCTAAATCGCTGACAAAGGGGGTTGGGCTCCCGCGCTGGCGCGACGCACACCTCACGCGCGTCATACCCACAAGCATCAAATTCACCACCGCCCCTTGAATACCCGCGCCTTTTACCCAATACTGCTGGCCCAAACCCGCGCAGACATGCCCCGCTCCACCCCAACGATCCTCATCGTCCTCATCGCAGCCCTCCTCGCCATCCCGGCATCCCTGCATGCCTCAAAAAAAGGCTCCGAATACATCATCGTCTCCGGCGGCCCTGCCCTTCAAGCTCAGGAAAGATATCGCGTCCCCGCCGATCACCATGACAAATGGTGGGGCAACTTCATTCGCTCCGCCCGTATTCGCATCAGCCAACTCCGCGATCAATACGGCCCCTCCTACAATATCACTTGGCTCGTCTACCGCCCCGGTTACGTCACTCGCGCCTCCGAAGATGGTGCCCCCCTCATCGCCAATATCGAGAGCGTCCGCGACAAATACAATGTCAAACTCGTCTGGTATAGCAAAGGTCAAGATGTGATCAACTACCTCAACCGGGGCATGAACCGCGGCACCTACAAAATCGTTGGATTCGAATACTTCGGGCACTCCAATAAACACGCCTTCATCTTTGACTACTCCAACCAAATCCTCGGTGCCTCAAAGGCGTGGCTCCACGAAGACGATTTCAAACTCATCAACCGAAAAGCCTTCGATAAAAAAGCCAACGTCAGAAGTTACGGCTGCCACACCGCCGAAAGCATGAGTGCCGCCTATCGACCTGCCGATCTCGCCCGGCCGCTACGCCCTCTACCTCTCCGCGCTGCCCTATTG
>JBCDBW010000107.1:0-15119 GCA_039182965.1 Verrucomicrobiota bacterium | reverse complement strand
ATTGTTCCATGGTAATGATGGTTTCTGTGTTTACTGAATTTCAAGATAAAGGCGTCTGCGCTGGAGTTCAAGTGTGGACAACATAGGTGGCTCCTTTGTTCAAGCGAGCGTGCGTTGCCGGACAGCCTCGAAGAGACATACGCCTGTGGCAACAGAAACGTTGAGGCAATCGACGTGGCCGTGCATCGGGATGCGGACAAGGAAGTCACAGTTTTCCCGGGTGAGTCGGCGGACGCCTTTTTCCTCGGCTCCAAGGACGATTGCGAGGGGGCCTTTGAGGTCAACATCATAGAGGACTTGCGTTGCTTCATCTGCGGTGCCGACAAGCCAAAGACCCGCGTCTTTAAGTTTTTTGAGAGCGCGGGCGAGATTAGTGACTTGAATAAAAGGGGTGTGTTCGGCGCCGCCGCACGCGATACGCCGCACCGTTTCGGTAAGCGGAGCTGCTTTGTCTTTGGGAGCGATGACGGCGTGGGCCCCGGCGGCATTGGCGGAGCGCAGGCATGCGCCGAGGTTGTGGGGATCTTGGACGCCGTCGAGAACGAGGAGAAAGGGGCAGTCGAGGGAAGGGAGGAGCGACTCGAACAATTCGTCTTCGGAGAAGCGGGGGATGGGAGTGGTGAGATTTGTGTGTTTGTGTGGGCGACGGCCTGCGGAGAGCGGTGTTGGTTTGGGAGTCCGCCGGGGGCTATGATGATCGCGGCGTGAGGGTCGGGGTGGCATTGGAGAGTGGCGCAGAGCTAGGAGGGTCAGCGGCGACCGGAAGCGCTTTCGCGAAGCATGTAATCAGTATAGAGTGCGCGGTAAGCTCGCTCGGGTGTCGTCGCTTTGATGTATTCCACTTGTGACTCGTAGGCTTTTTGATCAATTTCGCCGGCTTGATAGCGGGCTTCGACCTCGGCAATTTCCTTTTGGGCTTCGACCTCGGCTTGCTCGCGATAGTGTTCGACCTCATCTCGATCTGGGATCGTTTTGCACGCAGAGGTTCCAAAGGCGAATGCGCCTGCGAGCAGAAAAAGGGTGGAAAGGGGCGCGGGAGAGAGGATCTTTTTTGCCTTCGGGGTCATAAAGATGCCAAAAAATGGATTCTTTTCGTTCGGAAGTTGACGGAAGTGACTTATTGTTATTTGAAAGGGCGGGAACTGCAACCCGTTATGGCTTGGAACGGCACGATCGTTGGCGAGAGTGTTCGAACTTTTTGATAAGTATATGGCGAAGAAACAAGACAAGTGTGTGGAGTTGGAAGGGACCGTTCACACGGTGCTGCCTGGGACGATGTTCCGGGTGCAATTGGAGAATGGGCATGTGGTGTTGGCACACATTTCGGGTAAAATGCGTAAGCGTTTCATACGTCTGGTAGCGGGCGACCGGGTGAAACTGGAAATGTCGCCTTATGATACTGACAAGGCGAGAATCGTTTACCGCCTGCGCTAGTTTGGGGTAATCGATCAAGCTGGCTTGCGAAAGACGGCGAGTTGTTTATCGATTGATTTGCCGGGTGTCTTCAGGGCGCGGGCCTCGGAATTCTCCATCGTGGTAATGAGATCACCACCCAGGTGCTGAACAGCTTCAAGGGCGAGGGCGTGTTCGCGGTCAAAATAGGACGTTAGGATAAGAGTTCCTCCGGGATTCAGTTTTTCGAGGCCTTGCTGGAAGATCTCGTGCCATATTTCTTTGTCGTGCCAGAAATTCTGGTGGCGGAGGAACACAACGTCGAAGGGATCGCTGAGTTCCCGATGGGAGGCCACTTTGGTTGCATCAGCGGCAAGGAATTCGAAGGCACGTTTTTTAGCGTGGTTGTTTCCTTGTGATCTAGCGAGGTTCTTGAGGTAGTCGCTGCATCGAGCAGTGGCGTCTGCGATCTCGCGTTCGCGGACATCGACGCCGACGAGTTCGACCATTGCGGGCGCGGAGGGTTGCGCTGGAGTGTGAGGTGCGAAGTGATCGGCGAGCGTTTCGGCCTCGTGACAGTTGCCGCAGGCGAGGTCGAGGATTCGGATGAGATCAGGATTTTTTGTATTGTGCGGGAGATCTTTGGGGAGGGCGTGGCTCAGCAGCTGTCGGAGGCGAGCGAGATCTTCGGTGAGTTGGGATTGGAATTGTTGGTTGCTCATGAGGTTTGCTTAGAGGGTCGGGAGACTATCGACTGGAGGGTGTGGTGAAGCAAGAGGGCGTGGCGTTTTGGGGCAGTCGGAGGGCGGGAGGGGCGTATGGGGGTGAGGGGGTTGTTGGTGGGGTGTGACGGCGTGGGGATGGTCGTGATTTGGTGTTCGTACTTCGTTGGTTGTGGTCACACGCTTAATTAGTTAACTAATCTTAGTGTAATTTGTTCAGTTTAATTTGAACAAATTGATTCACGCGTTAGTCTTAGCGTGTTCATGGCTTCAAGAGCACTTTCGACCAGCCTCCGTGGGAGGACGCGTGTGGATGTGGGTGGCGAGGAGGGCGTGGTGCCTCTAAATGCTTTGGAACTTGAAGTGATTGAGTTGTTTGTCAACGGGGTAAAGCTCTTGGGGATTCCGAAGTCGGTGGGAGAGATTTATGGCTTATTGTTTATTTCGCCCGAGCCTTTACCGTTGGATGAATTGGTGGCGCGCTTGAAAATCAGCAAAGGGTCGGCGAGTCAGGGACTACGATCGTTGCGCCATTTGGGAGCGGTGCGTGCAGTGTATGTGGCTGGCGACCGGCGGGATTTTTATGAAGCGGTGGCGGAGTTGAAGCCTCTGGCATCGGGATTTATTAAAGAGCAACTGGAACCGCATCTGGACACGGGGGGACAGCGGCTGGTGCGGTTGCGGGAGTTGGCTGAGGACGAGGCAATGCAGGGGAGTGATCGAGAGGTGGGAGAGTTTTATCGCGACCGGGTGGAACGTTTAGGTAAGTGGGAGCGGAAGGCGCGGCAACTGTTGCCGCTGATTCGAAAATTTTTGGGATAGGGAATGGGTGATGAATTGAGGGCAGTGGCGACGGAAGACGCGGAGACCGCGTCGTCGGGCGACGTGACCTGGCATTGTGTTCGGTCGAAGTTGAGGTCTGAGCACATCGCCGCGGCGCATCTGGAGAAAATCGATGGTGTGGAAGTATTTTGCCCCCGCATTCGGTTTGAGAAAGCGACGCGACGGGGGCGGGTGTGGTTCGTGGAAGCGTTGTTTCCGGGCTATGTCTTTGTAAGATTTGATTTGGTCATGCATCTGCGCTTGGTGAGTGCGACGCCATCGGTGACCAAGGTCGTGAAATTCGGTGGTGAGATTCCGGCGATTCCGAGTGCGGTGATCAATGAGTTGTCGAAGAGTCTGGATGATGAATCAGCGATCACGGTCCAAGATGCGATGGCGCCGGGAGATGAGGTGGAAGTGGTCGAGGGGCCAATGCGAGGGATGATGGCAGTGGTAACGCGGTTGATGCCGGCGAAGGAGCGAGTAGGAATTTTGTTAGATTTTCTTGGGAGTGTTTGTCAGGTGGAGGTGTCCCGCGGCTCAGTCTTGGGTCAAAAGGAGGCGCGAAGTCTGGCAATGACCGAGGAATGACGGTGCGACCTAGCTCTTGGGCGTTCCAGAGATGGATGGCTTGGTGGCTAATGAGCATGGGCCGAACGTTTTGGAAGCGGACGGGAATAAAATAGATCATGAAACGAATGGTTTTGTCATGAAAACTGGCAAAGGACCAAGGGCGGCAGCTTGTTTGAAAGTATGGTGTGCGGGGGAGCGTGGATGAAAGAGGGGCTACGATATTTAGTGGTGGGTGCTGGGATGTCTGGGGCGGTGTTGGCACGTGAGCTGGCGACGCGGATGGACGGGCGTGTGTTGGTAGTGGATCAGCGTGCGCATTTGGCTGGGAATTGTCATACGGAGCGGGACAAGGCGACGGGAGTGATGGTGCATGAGTATGGGCCGCATATCTTCAACACGAACAACGAGCGGGTATGGCGATATGTGAATGAGTTCGGGAATTTCCGCTCCTTCACGAATCGTGTGAAGGCGGTTACGGAAAAGGGTGTGTTCTCAATGCCGATCAATTTGCACACGATCAACCAGTATTTCGGGAAGGCGTTTGATCCCGGGGAAGCGCGTGAGTTTGTGGCGGGACTGGGTGATACGACAATCGGGGAGCCAAAAAATTTCGAAGAGCAGGCGTTGAAGTTTTTGGGTCGGGAGCTATATGAGGCATTTTTTCTGGGCTATACGAAGAAGCAATGGGGGGTATCCCCGCGGGAATTGCCGGCGTCGGTATTGAAGCGCTTGCCGGTGCGTTTCAATTACGATGACTGTTATTATGACAAAAAGTATCAGGGGATACCGGAAGAGGGATACACCTCGGTAGTGGAGCGGATGTTGGCGCATGAGGCGATTGAAGTGCGATTAGGAGAGACCTTTCGGGCGTCTGATGGCGAGGGATTTAGTCATGTTTTCTACACGGGTCCGATCGATGCGTATTTTGATTATGAGGACGGACGTTTGGGATATCGGACCGTGACCTTCCGGCGGCATGAGGCGGAGGGAGATCATCAAGGGAATGCGGTCCTGAATTACCCCGGGGAAGAAGTGCCGTATACGCGGGTGCACGAGCACAAGCATTTTGCACCATGGGAAGAGCATGAACGGACCGTGTATTTTGAGGAATACAGTCAGGAGACCGGGCCGGAGGACGAACCGTTTTTTCCGAAGCGATTGGTGGCGGATAAGGAGAAGTTGGCGGCGTATCGTGATAGGGCAGAAAGCCTAGGAGGAGTGTCGTTTTTGGGGCGGTTAGGAACGTATCGGTATATGGATATGGAGAAGGTTATAGGGGAGGCGTTGGAATTTGTGGATGGAGTTGTGGTGTGTGGCGGGGAGAGGATACCAGTGTTTCCGAACGAGGAGGGTTAGAATGGCGGGGTCAAGTATGGGATCGATTGGTCAACTTCGAGGATAGCTCTCCACGTCCTAACCCTTGATTTGTGTACCGCGAACTGTTTTAATTTGCTCTTGCCTCAACGGGGCGCGATTGGGTCTGTAAGTCCCCTGTAAGAAAGGGAATTGAGTGTAGAAACTGTTTGGCTCAGGGAGCACGGTGGGTAAGGTCTGAACTTGAATTAGAGGCATGGAAATAGAGCGGGCGAAAGACTTGGTAGCGAGATTCCGCGAGAAGCGGTTGCTGGTCTTTGGGGACGTGATGTTGGACCGTTTTATTTGGGGGAATGTGTCGCGGATATCGCCCGAGGCACCGGTGCCGGTGGTGCAGGTGGGGAAGGAGTCTATTTATCCTGGGGGTGCGGCCAACGTGGCGCGGAACCTAGTGCCGTTCGCTGGTGAGGTTTCGATATCGGGGCTGGTGGGGGATGATGAGAACGGGGGGGTATTGGCGGGGGTACTGGAAGAGGGGAGGATTCGGACGGAAGGGGTTATTCGGAGTCCGGTTTGTGCAACGATCACGAAAACGCGGATTATTGCGCGGCAGCAGCAGGTGGTGCGGATTGATCATGAGCGTCCTGCGGAGTTGACGGACGGGCAGGTGAAGGAATTGGCGGAATTTCTATTGGCGCGTGCAGGGGATTTGGATGGGGTAATCCTTGAGGATTATGGGAAGGGATTTTTGACGCAGGCGACGGTGGATCGATTGGTGCCGATTGCGCGGGAGGCGGGGTTGGTGATTACGGTGGATCCGAGTTCAGGCAATTCTTTGGAGTGGGACGGAGTGACGGCTATCAAGCCGAATCGTTTGGAGGCATTTCAGATTACGGGGGTGCCGGAGAGTCCGCCGACGGATGATCCGATGACGGACGAGGCATTGTTGGAGGTGGGGGGGGAGCTGTTGGATCGATGGGGGACGGACATGTTGAAGATCACGCTGGGCGAACAGGGGATGATGTTGTTTGAGCGGGATCAGCCGCCGTTTCACATTGATACGCGTGCGCAAGCGGTGTTCGACGTGTCGGGGGCGGGGGACACGGCGATTGCGATTTTTACCTTGGCGTTGTGTGCGGGAGCGAGTGCGCAGGAGGCGGCGGAGTTATCGAATCATGCGAGCGGAGTGGTGGTGGGCAAGCTTGGGACGGCGACGTTGACGCGTGAGGAGTTATTGGAGTCGGTCGAGGTTCGGGATTGAGCGAAAAGGAGGTATATTCAGATATGGATTCGGTGAATGATTATGAGGCGGTTTTTTGTGCGGCGGCGGACGAGCATTTGGGGGTGATTGAGGCCTTGAAGGGGGAAGCGGGGGTGGTGGCGGCGATGGCGGCGGCGATGGCGGATTGTTTGCGGTCGGGGAACAAGGTGTGTTTCATGGGGAACGGGGGTAGTGCGGCGGACAGCCAGCATTTGGCGGCGGAACTGGTGGGGCGTTTTCAGATGGAGCGGAAGGGTTTGCCGTCGATTGCCTTCACGGTGGACACATCGATTTTGACGGCGGTGGGGAACGATTACGGGTATGACGACGTGTATCGTCGGCAAGCGGAGGCCTTGGTGGTGAAGGGGGACCTGGTGGTGGGGATTTCGACATCGGGGAACAGTGAGAATGTATTGCGTGGGTTGGCGGAGGCGCGTGAGCGCGGGGCGGTGACGGCGGCGTTGACGGGCGGGGACGGGGGGCGGATGAAGGCGGAGGGGTTGGCGGATCATGTTTTGGTGGTGCCGGGGAAGGGATCGGCGCGGATACAGGAGGGGCATATATTGGTGGGGCATGTTTTGTGTGATTTGGCGGAGCGGGCGGTGAGTTGAGTCAATTGAGGAGAGTGCAAGGGAACGACTGATGGTAAAAGGGGAGGAGCTCGAGCAGATATACGCTCGACGATTTGGGAAGACGCGGGTGTATCGGAACAAGGTGTGGACCGTATTGTGCGGTTCTTTTTTTCATCGCCTGGTGAAGCGTGATGATCGCGTGCTTGATTTGGGGTGTGGGTATGGTGATTTCATCAATCAGATTGAGTGTGGTGAGCGGTTTGGGATGGATTTGAATCCGGCGTCGAGGGAGTTTTTGGAAGACGGGGTGGAATTTCTTGAGCAGGATTGTTCGACGCGATGGCCGTTCAAGGACGGGGAGTTGGACGTGGTATTTACGAGTAATTTTTTCGAGCACTTGCCGAACAAGGAAGCCTTGGAGCGGACGCTTGAGGAGGTGGGGCGTTGTTTGCGGGAGGGGGGGAAGCTGGTGGCGTTGGGCCCGAATTACAATCGGCTGCATGGAAAGTATTGGGATTTTTGGGATCACCATGTGGCGTTGACAGAATTGTCGTTGAAAGAGCTTCTCGAGTTGAAGGGGTTCATGGTGACGATGTGCGAGCGGAGTTTTCTGCCGTATACGATGGAGGGGGGGCGGATGTATCCCCTTTGGTTTGTCTCGCTCTATTTGAAGTTGAAGATCGCGTGGTTGATATTCGGCAAGCAATTCTTGGTTGTGGGCGAGTGGCGGGCGGCGAAGGAGGAGAAATGAGTTCGAAGGGAGCGATGGAGCTTTTTTCCGTGGTGATACCGGCGCGGGACGAGGAGGGGGGCGTGCGCAAGATGGTGGAGGGGTTGTATGGTGTGTTCAAGGAGGCGGGCGTGCCGCATGAGATCATTGTGGTGGACGACGGGAGCACGGACGGGACGGCCCGGGTTTTGGCTGAGATGGCGGAAGTGGTGCCGACTTTGCGGCCGGTCACGAACGAAGGGGATTACGGATTTGGGCGTGCGATTATATGCGGGTTGGATGCGATGAAGGGGGACGCGGTGGTGATCATGATGGCGGATGATTCGGATGATCCCGAGGACGCGGTCAAGTACTGGGAGGGATTGAAGGGGGGCGTGGATTGTGTGTTTGGGAGCCGTTTTGTGCGCGGGGGGAAGACGATCGACTATCCTCCGATGAAGCTGGTGGTGAATCGAATGGCAAATTTGTTCATCAAAGTGTTGTTCAACATCAAGCTGAACGACACGACGAATGCGTTCAAAGCATACCGAGCGGAAGTGATCGAGGGGTGTCGGCCGTTTTTGTCGCCGCATTTCAATTTGACGGTCGAGTTGCCGTTGAAGGCGATTGTGCGGGGATACAATTGGGAGGTGGTGCCGATATCGTGGCGCAACCGGCAGGCGGGGGTGGCGAAGTTAAAGATCAAGGAGATGGGGAGCCGGTATTTGTTTATCGTTTTGTATGTGTGGTTGGAGAAGTACTTTGCGCGGGGTGATTACCGACGGCCGAGGAGTGATTGAAAGCTGGGGCGGGAAGAGGAGATGACCCAGGAAGGGGATAGGTCCGGTGTGTCTGTGAGTCGGTATCTGCTGATACTGGCGGCGGTTGGAATTTTCATTCGGGTGGTGTGGATTGGTTTGCCGCTTCTGGAAGACTACAATTGGTTGCGGCAGACGCAGACGGCTGACGGGTCGAAGAGTTTAATGGAGAGGGGGTTTTGGCCGCCCTATGGGGTGGCGAGTTGGCGAGGGGACCTGGAGGCGAAGCTGGTGCTGGAGCTGCCGGTCTACAGCTACCTGGCGGCGGGCTTGGGGATGGTGACGGGGGATTTGGACATGGGGGGGCGGTTGGTGTCGCTCGGTCTGTGGGTGGTTTCGTATTTTCTGGCGATGGCGATATTCCGGCGGATTCTGTCGGAGGCGGAGTTGCGGTGGGCGGCGTTGCTGTATGTGATTGCGCCGTTGTCGATCGAGTTGGGGATCGCGTTTCAGCCGGAGATGCTGGTGCAGGTCTGCGGGTTGGGTTTCTTGCTGACGGCGCTTTGTTATTTGGATCGGCCGACGGGGGCGAGGCTAGTGGGACTATTTTTGATCGGAGGGATTGGTGTGTGTGTGAAGCTGCCGACGATGTCTCACTATTATTTGATATTCGGGATATTGTTGTGGGGACGGGAAGGGTGGCGGGCGGCGTTAAGGGTGCGGTATTGGTTATTTGCCATTGGTACGCTATTGTCTCTGAAACTGTGGGGTGGCTATGTGGACAGTGTGAATGCCGCGGCGTTCCCTGAATGGACAGCTTCGAATATTTTGAAGGCGTTCACGACGCAGTTTTCCGCGCTGGTGAGCGTGCACAGCTGGGTAAAAGTGGGCGCGTATTTCGGGGCGTTTCTTGTGACGATTGTGGGAGTGCCGTTTGTGGTGGCTGGTTTTGTCCGGGTATTGCGGTCGCGTGATTGGGGAGGGATGCCGTTTTTGTGGTGTCTGGGGACCTTGGTATTTTACGTGATATGGGGGCCGCGAACGGCGATGGGGCATGCGTATTATAATCTGCCGGCGTTGGCGCCGCTGGCGATGTTGTTTGGGATGTGAGTTCCGTCGGTGATGGGATTTTTTCGCGGGAGGTATTCAAGTTCGAGAATTTGGCGGGGGTGGGGTCCGGAGGCGGCGTTGGTGATTGTGATGGTGACGTTTGCGGGGGCTGGGGCGGCGTATTTGCTTCGCCAGGACCGGCTGGTCTTGGAGGCGGCGAGTTGGTTGGGGGAGCATGTGTCGGAAGGCGAGCTGGTCATGGTGAAATCGAATCACAGTGATTACACGGTGGGGTACGGGCATGTTCCGGCTTATTCGTATTACAGCGGGCATCGGGTGTGGATTTGGTCTCCCGGGATGGGGGAGGAGGAAAGAGAGCGGGCCTTGGAGACATCGAAGTGGCTTTTGGTGACGAAGCGTCCGTCCGTCGAGGCGTGGTATGAGAAGGTGCGAAACCGCGTGAAGCGGCATTCGAGGGAACCGGAGGACATGTTGTGGCTGACGGAGCAGGATGGAGTGACGCTGGTTCATGACTCGGACGGGTTTTCGGTGTATGAGTTGACGCCGCCGCATCGCGGGGTGGACGCGGTCTTTTGAAAGGCATGGAATTTATTGATTTAAAATCGCAGCAGGCGCGGATTCGTGAGGCGTTGGATGAGCGAATTGCGGGGGTGTTGGAGCATGGGCGATATATTTTGGGGCCGGAGGTTGGGGAATTGGAGGGGCGGTTGGCGGCGTATGTTGGGGTGCGCCATTGCCTTGGGGTTTCGAGTGGGACGGATGCGTTGTTGATTGCCATGATGGCGTTGGGGATTGGGCGGGGGGACGAGGTGATCACGGTTCCGTATACGTGGATATCGACGGCGGAGATGGTTGTGTTGTTGGGGGCGACGCCGGTGTTTGTGGATATTGATGAGCGAACTTGGAATATGGACGCGAGTCGATTGGAGTCGGCGATCACTGAAAAGACGAAGGCGATCATGCCGGTGGGGATATACGGGCAGTGTGCGGACATGACGGCGATCAATGAGATAGCGGAACGGAATGGGGGGATACCGGTGATCGAGGATGCGGCGCAGTGTTTTGGGGCGACGCATCAAGGAAAGCGTTCTTGCGGGTTATCGACGATCGGGAGTACTTCGTTTTTTCCTTCGAAACCGTTGGGGGGGTACGGGGACGGGGGGGCGTTGTTCACCGAGGACGATGATTTGGCGCAAGCTATGCGGCGGATTCGGAATCATGGCCAGGCGGCGGGGCATGATCATTCGGTGTTGGGATTGAACGGTCGTTTGGACACTTTGCAGGCGGCGGTGGTGTTGGCGAAGCTGGATATTTTTGATGATGAGATCGCAAGTCGGGAGGAGGTGGCGAAGTGTTATTCGGAGGAGATAGGGTTATTGGCGGGCGAGATTGAGACGCCGTTTGTTGGGGAGGGCAATACGTCGGTTTACGCGCAGTATACGATTTTGTCGGAGGATCGTGATTCGTTGCGGGAGACGCTTGCGAAGGAAGATATTCCCGCGGTTAGCTATTACGCGGTGCCGTTACATTTGCAGCCGGTATTCGCGTCGCTGGGCTATGGTGTGGGGGATTTTCCGGTGACTGAGAGTGTGGCGTCGCTATGTTTGAGTTTACCGATGAGTCCATATTTGAGTGATGAAGAGATTCGTCGCGTATGCGGAGCTTTGGCGGTTTGACGGGTTTGCGATCAAATAATTGGGGGCGGCGCGGGGATACGCCTGATCGTTGATGTGGTATGTGCGGAGGGGTATTACGCGGTGGGAGTGGCGCTCACGGCGCCGAAAGCGCGAGTGAAGGCGTATAATATTTCCGAGGCAGCGCAAGCGGCGTGCCGGGCGATGGCCCAGGCGAACGGGTGGGGATCGGCTGAAGATTCGCGGGAAGTGCGAGGTGGAGGACTTTAAGAGTTTTGAAGCGGCCGGTCGCGGGTTATTGATTTGTGGCTGTGAAGGAGTAGAGGATGACTTGATCACGGGAGAGGCGATGGACGTGTTGGGGTCCTTCGACATTTTAATCGAAACCCATGACGGCGACGATCCGGCGATGGGCAACCGGGTGCGGGAGGTGCTCGCGCGGAATGACTTGGTCACGGAGATTTGCGTATAGGGGACGGTGGGCAAGGCTGCGCACTTTTCCTGTCGTGAGTTTGATGGAGTGAGTTTAGAGGATCGGCGTATATTGGTGGCGGAGAACCGACATCGCAGTAAGGGGTGGTTGTGGGCCCAGTATAAATTGGGCAAAGAAGGATGACGAGAGGGCCACAGGTACTTTTTTATACTCATTACGGACCGGGGCGACACCGGCAGGGCGGGGGGGCATTGGCGATTTGGAGCACGGCGAGGGCACTGTATGAATCGGGAGTGGATGTCACTTGTGTGTTTGTAGGCGAAGGGGAGGAGGAGAAGGCCGAGGCCGGGGCTGTGCCGATTGTGGGAATGCGCGAGGTTTCGGAGTTGGGCGGGCTCGTGAGGGATCGAAGTCCGGATTTGCTCCATTCCTTTCGATGGACTGCCGCGGTCGGTTTGAAGGAGGCGAAATTGCTGGGGATTCCATCGATTTATGAGGTGCGGTCTCCAACATGTTATCCGTCCAAGTTGGTTCACAAGCTGCGTCCGCCGTATTTCAAGGAATGGCATTCTTTGAAACTGGGAATGGAAGACCGGCGGACGGCCCATTTGGCGGCGCATGTGTTGGTCCCGAGTCAGGACGCGTTGGGCCGGTGCCGGCGTTATTATGACATTCCGGAGAATCGATCGAGTTACGCATATAACGGGATAGCGCATGACCTTTTTTATCCCGGGGACGATCGGGAGGCGACGACGGCGGTAAGGATTGTGACTGCGGGAAGAATTGCGCGCGATTTGCACATCGATCGAGTGATCATGTGGTATCAGCGATTGAAGGGGGAGTATCCCATGCTGGAATTGGATATATTGGGGGATGGGAACAAGAGGGAGGCATGTGAGGCGATGGTGCGAGATCTCGGGCTGGCCGGTGTTCGCTTTCACGGGAGCGTCCCGCATGCGCGCGTGGCGGAAATATACCGACGGAGTGACATCATGGTATCTGCGTCTCAAGCGGAGAGTTTTGGAAACGTGGTTGCTGAGGGCATGGCGAGCGGGCTGCCGACGGTTTGTTATCGTGTCGGGTCCTTGCCGGAAGTGGCGAAGGAGGGAGTGACCACATTGTTTGCCAGCTTTGGAGATGACGCCGCCATGTTGGCTCATTTGAGAAGGCTGATTTGTGATCCTGAACTTAGATTGCAATTTGGTTTGGCGGCGGCGGCGCGGGCGCGGAGGGAGTTTAGCTGGGAGCGCCGGGCGGGGGAGATCGTGGATTTGTACGGACGTCTTTTGGATTAGGCAAATATGGGGACCTCGAACTTATCCGTGACGTGGCTACCAGCCGATCCTGCGGAGGGATCGGTGAGCATGCAGCGTTATTGGCTGGAGTTATGGCGCGTGGTGAAAGAGCGTGGAGGTGAAGAATGGATTTCGTCGCCGTTGGGCGAGCCAGCTTATCCCATTGAGAGGGCATCGCGTTTGTATCGGGCGCTTCGGAATTATTTGTTGTATCCGCGTCTGGCGTCGCGAGCGGGTGATGAGGGGGGGATTTATCATATTCTGGATCACAGTTATGTTCATTTGGCGAAGGGATTGAGGCGAGGTGATCCGTTGGTGGTGACGGTGCATGATTTGATTCCTTTGAGGGACGAAAGTGGATTGACGCCGAGTCAGGTGTCGCGATTTCGGCGGCGGATGGAATGGTTAAAACGCGCAGACCGGATTGTGGCGGTGTCGAAATTTACGCGAGGCGAGGTCATTAAGCTGATGGGAGTATCGCCTGAGCGGATTGTAGTCGTGCCCAACGGGACGGCATTTGAGTTGGTGGAATCCGAGCGACCGAGGGGTGAAGTGGCGGAACGGATAGAAAAATTGGGCAGGGGCGGAATCGTGCGCTTATTGGCTGTTGGCAGTAACTTAGCGCGGAAGAACCTCGGGATACTTCCGACCGTGTGTAGAAGACTGAGAGAGCGGGGAGTGGAGTGTGCGGTAATCAAGGTGGGCGCAGTATTTCCGGAAGGTTTGCGGGAAGAGCTACGGGTGGAGGTGGGGCAAGAAGGTGTGATCGAGCTAGGATTGATCTCCGACGGCTTGTTAAAGTGGGTCTACGAAAACAGCGACATCTTGTTTTTTCCATCGCGATTGGAGGGGTTTGGTATCCCCGTGATCGAAGCGATGCAGTGCGGGTGTCGCGTGGTTTGCAGTCGGGAAGCGAGCCTTCCCGAGGTGGGTGGAGATGTGGCGTTTTACTTTGATGTGGATGATAGTGAGGAGGCAGCGGTCCGGGTTATGGAAGCGATACGGGATGAGGGCGGTCGCGGGGACGCGGGACGGGCGTGGGCGGAAAGATTCACGTGGGACAGGCATTTCGACGGACTGATGGAGACGTATCGAAGTCTGGCGCGTGGCGGGACGGCGGGAAAATGATGCCACGCGGGTTTGATTTCTGTTGATGCGGCAGGGCGTCGATAGCAAGGTTAAGGGCCCCAGAGGGAACCGTTAGATCCTGAGCAGTCTGAATGAATCGTCAATTCACAGCCATAGTCGTTACGATTCTCGGTTTGCTAGGAGCGATTTGGATATCGCTATCGATCGCGACGAACGCGAATCCGCTGTCTGGCACGGCGCGCTATTTCATTATTTTGGGGGTGATTTTTGGCGTATTGGCGCCGCGAGCGGCGATGTATTTGTTAATTTTCTGCTGTGGCTATTTGGATTTATACAAGCGGTTACTTGTGTTTGGAGGCGGATTTGGCGGAATGGATTTGATTTTCATTCTGGGGACAGCACCCATGATCGTGGTGGGGATGGTCATTGCGTATATTTTCAGCATCGTTACGGGCAGGACCTCAATCAATCGGCTTCAGATACTGCTTGTCTCTATATTTGTCATGATTGTGGGAGTGTTTATGGCGTATGCCTTCAAGGAAGGATTGGGAATGGTGGGCGTTTTGCAGGCGGCGGCAAATTCCGCGTCGTATTCGGCGCTTTTGTTTTTGGTGCCGACCTTTTTTCCGGGGCGGCGGCAGTTTTTGCGCTTGATAGGGATCGCATCGATCATTTTTTTGCCGGTTGCGATATACGGGATTTATCAGGGGATTTTTGGATTGGCGAATTGGGAGGAGCGATATTTGACATCGGGATACACCATGATGATCAAGGAGCTCCACGATGTGAGGCCGCGACCGTTTTCGACACTGAACTCGAGTCATTCTCTCGCGGTGACGTCTGCGATGTTTACCGTGATTTGTCTCATTCCGTGGTTTGTGCGAGCGCGTGATTCTGGAATTCCGTATGGACGAGGCAAGGGGCTTGTTTTTTCGCTGGTTTACTTAGGGGGATTAATTGCGGCAGTGAATCGCTCTAGTTGGGTTTTGTTATTGTCGATTTTGTTTTTGCGGCGTGTTTTTGTGAGTGTTTTGCGGACAGTTATATTCGTCGGAGTAAGCGTCACGCTGTTTCTGTTCATTTGTTTCAAGGCAACCTACATGCTAGAGCACATTTCGGAGTGGGATAGCAAGATTGAGAAGCGAGGGGCTTTTCAAACTCAGGCGCTTCGGATTCAGACATTCTCGGATCGTTTGTATGGGTTTCGTAATTTGGTAACGAGTTCGAGGATGTGGACGCCTTTTGGGGTGGCTAGAGAGGACAGGACGGAGACCGGGGGAGCGGTTATGTCTCACGATTTGATTGGCAGCACACTATTGGCGGTGGGGTATGTACCGCTAATTTTTGGATTGGTGTTTGGATTTATTGGGGTTTTGTGGCTGCAGGCAAAGATACTAAGCGTGCCCGATGGGACAGACCGGGAGGTTTCGATATTGCTGTTTGGGATCGTGATGTGTATTTTGGGGAATTCTAT
>JBCDBW010000106.1:0-15164 GCA_039182965.1 Verrucomicrobiota bacterium | reverse complement strand
CTTCAAAGCGACCCGGAACTAAAAATGGCTCCGGCGGCCGATTCACCATTGCGAGGACAGACATCAAGACCAAAGCCGGAGCCCCCACCAAGGCTATAATCAACATCGTCGCTCCGAAGAGAACCCGTTTGACTCCTGATCTCATCGTTCCCCACCACCTGAATGGTCATGGCCTCCCGCTTCCATATCTTCGCTTCCTTCGTTCTCTTTTGTAAAATTCAATTTCCCGCCACTCGCCGCGCCACATGCTCCCAAAGTAACGGAATCTTCGCCTCCTCCACCAACCCCACAAATCGCGCCATATCCACATTCACCAGGGGCTCAATCCCATACCAAATCATCAACGGCAAGTTCGCATCTTCCGCATCTTCCGCACGCCCCGCCAACGCCGCCCCCAACCCCCACCGATCCGCCATCGGCAAACGCTGCAACGCACTCGCCAAATGCAAGCGCACAAACGGCGAATCCCCCTCCGCCGCCAACTCGCGAAACCGCTCCAACACCGCCGCCGACGGCGCCCCCGCTTCACACAACAAACGCACCGCCCACGCCCGCACATACTCGCTCTCATCCCCCAGTTGCGCCGCCAAAAACGCCTCATCCAATCCCCCCGTCGCATGCAGGGCCCACAAGGCCCGCAACCGCGTCGGCACGGAAAGCCCTTCCCCCTCATACAGCGCGAGCAACCCCTCACACACCGCCTCCATGTCCGCCCCCGCCGCCGCCCGCTCCTGCAAGACCCGCCGCGCCTGCCGCACATACCAGTCATTGTCATGAGTCTGCAACGCCACCAGTTCCCCATTCCCAAGCCCTGAGACAGCTTCCCCATCCCACGTCGGCTCTCCTGCCGCGACATAGTCAATCTTGTAAATACGCCCCGTCGCCTTCCGCGTGTTCACGGTGCTGTGACACTCCCCCGTGTCCGACCAATCACTCATATATACCCCGCCGTCCGGCCCATACCGAATCGTCACGCCCATATACCACGGATCCTCCGCCACCATAAAATCCGGCGCATGCGACGCCACATAGCCTGATCCCGCCCGCACCAGGATTTCATGGTTCACCCGGCGCCCATGTACGTTGTTCAGAAACACGGTGTTCCGATAACGCGCCGGCCAGTGGTCCCCCAAATACACCATCAACCCGCAATGCGCATGACCACCACCCAAATCCAAGGTCTCCGCCGTGCCCACCCCTTTCTTCCAATGCTCGCCCGCATAATGCAAATGATCCGCGATCGTCTCAATCCGCCGATACGCATACTGGCTCGACTCCCGACCGCGCCACGGCTCGTAATGCGCCCCCTGAATCACGTAATACAAATGCGGCGTCACGCTGTTGGAAACAAAGCCCTGCCCATAATCATCCCAGTCAATCCCCCACGGATTCGTCGTTCCATCCGCAAACGATTCAAACACATGACGCACCGGATGATACCGAAAAACGCCGCCATCAAATCGTTCCCGCGCTTCCCGCGGCGTCCCCGGCGTCCCCGGCATCGACCAGTTCGTCCGCCCATGCGTCCCATATAGCCACCCGTCCGGGCCCCAGGAAAACCCATTCGCCAAGTTATGCGAGTTCGCAAAGTTCCCAAACCCGTCTAGCAACAATTCCGGCTCACCATCCGGCACATCATCCCCGTCGCGATCCGCAATAAAGTAAAAATACGGCGGCGACATCACCCACGCCCCGCCAAAACCCACTTCGACACCCGTCACGTAATTCAACTGATCATAAAACACGGTCCGCTCATCAAAGCGCCCGTCCTGATCCGTATCCTCAAAAATCACGATCCGATCTTCCCCCGCCTCATCCGAATGATTCGGATACCCATAGGCCTCCGCCACCCACAACCTCCCGCGATCATCGATACAAAACCCCACCGGCTGCCGCACATCCGGCTCCCCCGCAAACAACGTCACGTCAAATCCTTCCGGCACCCGCATCGTCTCCGCCGCCACTTCCGGCGCCAGGGGCTCCGCCGCTTCCTCCTCACTCGACCCTATCCCAACAGATACCAAGCAGAAAACAACCGTCAACAACCACACCCGCAACATGCCAAAAGCCTATTCCCCCACCAAAAATTGTCCACCCCTTCCACGATACCTACTCCCATAGCACGGTAGCGCGTGGCCTCCGGAGCCCCCTGCCTCCCCATTCAACATTCAACATTCAAAATTCGCGCGCATCCGCGCGCGTCCCCATTCCACCTACACGCCAAACTCGTCCCGAATATCGTCGAGTTGCCGTTCCATAAACGGCCAAAAATCCCAATGGTCGACAAAGCTTGCTTTGGCGTTGACTCCACGTTGGTAGGCTTCCACAAAGTCTTTCGGGTCACACTGTTGTCCCACCGAAACAAAAGGTGGCGTAAATCCTAACATTGCGATCATCCAGTTAAAGGTGGTGCTATTGCCGGCCGTGAACCCTGCGACTTTGAATTCTCCGTTGATGGAAATATCATAGGACCCAAGGACATGAATCAAATCATGCCGAACGGTGAGATCCTCACTGATCCAAAGAGGGTCGCCGGGAAGCGGCCAATCAAACTGCGCATAAAAATCGAAGTATTCTCGTCCCAAGGAACCCGCCGGGTAACCTTCGAGCGCCTGATACCGTTCGAGTTGTTCAGGGTCTCCTTCCGCCTCCTTCAGCATCTTGAGTACTTCTTTGTATCGGCCATCGGGATCCTCATACGGAAAGACATCGCGTCCAAGCTTCCGTAACGCACAGTATTCCTGGTTGCGGATGTGTTTTTCGCGCGCCCCGAGAAAGTCTTCCAATTGATGCATGTTTTCCCCAAGCTGCTCCAAAAACTTCTCAGAAATATAGGTCTTCGAGTCCGAATACGGCCGAACGGCATACGGCATCAAAGCAATCAGTTCGGCAGCGCGTGCCTTGTGGTCGCTGTCAGTAAAAAGCGCCGCCAGTTCAGGCGGTCGAATATGCAGCTCCTCATCATCATGCTCGATTTCCGGATGCCCAAGAATATTGATTCGAATCCCCTCGATCAGTTCCTTCTCCTGCTGCGAGACCGGAGCCGTTCCATGCAGGGACGCAATACTACAAAGCGCCCCGAGAATGCCTCTTGATTGGTCGAAAGTCCAGTCGGGTGGATGAATCATGGATCGATCACAGTTTGTCCTTGTTGCTGATGATGGTGAGTTTGGAGATCCCTTTCCACCTGAATGATCAGTCGTGGAAATCAAACATCGTCCATCAAAAGTATCACAAAAATCCTCGCTGTAACCCATGGTCTCCGCGGCCGCGTCTCCGCCGGCAGCCGCATCCCCCCTTCCCCACAATCATACGCCCACTCATACTCCTGATCCTCCGCCGCTCTCCGAACACCGGTAGGGCATGGCCTCCATAGCTTGCCCGGAGTTTACCCAGAGTTTACCCAGAGTTTACCCGCCGTGGCGGGTGGCGGGTGGCGGGTGGCGGGCGGCGGGTGCCAAGCGCCTCCGGCGCTTTCCCCCGGTCACACCGGCCCAACGCGGCCCTTCCCCCGAAATACAAAGCCTGGGCACATCTTCATGCGGCATCAGCATCGCGCCCGACCGAGCGCTCCTCCCACACCCCGCCTCCATCAAGGCAAAGCAAGGTGAGTCGGCCGCGTCTCAACAGGAATCCCCTACTTGAAACCACTACCGATCCGACATCACCCGCTCCCGGTCGGGAGAGCATCGCCAAAGGCTTCTAGCCTGGGAAATCTTCCTCTTCGCAAATCGGACGAAAACGCATTGAAACCTTCACGAGTTGCAAGGCGGATTTCACTTGGCAATGCCGAGATCTCTATCGAGAGTGGCCGGAATATTTTTGCATGATGAAACACCGTTCTCTCTTTTTTGCCGTGGCAATGCTCTCCTCCGGGATCGTGGCTCCCCACGTGGATGCCGAAACAGATGTCAAGACTTCCGGGCAGGGCGACTGGGTATTCAAGTATCGGCCCGACCTTTCGCAGCTTCCCGAAGGCGCGGAGGCCCATATCCGGAAGGCGCACGGAGGATTTGCAGTCGATCGCCAAGGGACAGGAGACGTTTTCTTCCATTTGGACGGTTACGGAATAATTCACAAGAATGCCGATCTGACCACCGTCAGGAAAATCGACGGGGATGAAGAGTTCACGAAAGGAAATGGACACAATACGAGCCTGGGATATGACAAAGAGGGAAAGCCCTACTTGGTCATCCCCGACAACAAACGTGGCCTCGTTCTCTTCTCCGACACCGATGGAGAACTCTTACACAAGCTGGAAAAGCCATCTGCCTTGGATTGGTTCGTCGGAAGCCGCTTTGCACCCACCGATACTCTGGTGGTGGGAGATCAGGTCCTCGTCGCGGACGGTTACGGTTCCCGCTACATTTTCCCCGCGGAACCCTTCGGAGACTACGTGAAAGGAATCTACGGAGGGAAGCCCCTCTTTACCACCAGCCATGGCTTGGATTTCAACCCCGTATCAAAACAAGTGGCGGTCGCAGATCGTGAAGCAAGTCAGATTCGCTACTTCAACCGCAAAGGCGGAGAAATCAAAAAAGGCAAAGAGGCCGTGGTAACCAAGTTGCCGGCGGGAGCAAGACCTTGTGACATCGACTACATGCCCGATGGCACCGCAGTCGTTGGTTGCTTGCGCGGTGCGGGCAACGCTCCAGGAGAAATCTACATTCTAGATCCGAAGGGAGAGGTTCTTTCCGTCGTGAAGCCAAAAACGGAACTCGACCTCAACGAAGGTAACGTGAACGTCGAACATGTTCACAATGCATCTTGGACAAAGGTAGGGGACACTGTCTATCTGTTGGTCTACGCCTGGAACCCCGGAGGCTTCGCGGTGTTGGAGCAGGTAAAGAATTAGTCTCTTTCTTCCTCTCTCTCCACCACTGACTCAAAAACCCCCGACTCAAAAGGAGCAAGGGGCAAATCGAGGCCCATTTTCCCGACCGAAGCGCCCCTGTTAAACCTTTCATCGAACCTGGAATTCCGGCTCAACGCCTCGCCTCCCCAACTCGCCAAACCCACTGTCACCCTCGTACCCCATCCAAAAACCCGCCCGCCCTCATCTCCGACCAATACGCCCCACCCCGATCCCGCGGCACAAAACCCACGTGCCCTCCCTGTCGCGGCACTTCCAAATAAAACCATTGACTCGCTTCCGCTTCTTCCTGCGGATAACAAGCCGCCCCCAGGAACGGATCGTCCGCCGCATTCACCAACAAGGTCGGCACCCTGATCCCCCCCAGCACTCGACGAGAGCTGCACCGCTCCCAGTAATCCGTCGCCCCCGCAAACCCATGCAAAGGCGCCGTATACGCATCATCAAAATCGTAAAAATTCCGCATCCCATCCAGCCCCTCGTCCTTCACCTCATCAGGATGCAATGCCATCTTCGCACGCATTTTCCCCGTCAACCGCTTCAGAAATCGCCGCATGTAAACCCGCTGCCCCCGCGCCGCCAAACACGCCGCACTCGACGCAAGGTCACACGGCACCGAAAACGCCACCGCCCCGCAAATCCGCTCATCCAAATCCTCACCCTGCTCCCCCAAATACTTCAGCACGACGTTTCCACCCAAACTAAATCCAATCAAAGCCACCCGCTCATAGCGCGCGCCCGCCCATACATGCCCAAGGACCGATTCCATATCCTCCGTCGCCCCGCTATGATACGATCGCGCCAAGCGATTCATCTCCCCGCTGCAGCCTCGAAAATTCCAAGCCAACACATCCCATCCCCGATCCCGCATGAAGCTCGCCATTCCCTGAACATAAGCCTGCCGGGAATCACCCTCCAATCCATGCAAAATAACCACCAACTCCCGGCCCGCTCCCTCCACCCCTCCGTCGCCCCAATCGAGATCCAAAAAGTCGCCGTCCGCCAAATCCAACCGCTCCCGGCGCCCCGTCACCACCCCCACTCGCCTAAACACAGCCGGATACACGGTCTGCACATGCCCGTTGCCAAAACCAAACGGAGCCCGGTATCCCGCTGGCTCAACGATCGGCATCCGCCCCCTTGACGTCGCCCGGCCGATAACTCGCCGGTGTGATTCCGTGACGACGTAGCTCACGCCGCGCCCAAAACAGATCCTTGGGGGTGACCCATACCGCCGAATAAACTAACTCCCCGTGTATAGGCAACGAGAGTAGCACCAAGCCTTCCCGCCGATTCGCTTCATCCCAATACGCAAACCTCTCAAAGATTCGCCCCGATCGCGCCGAAGACCGAAACGACTCGTTGGGCTTGGCGATATACGTCGACTTCCGATGACCGTCCTTCCGATACTGAATCAGGAGAGGAAAATAACCATGCTGCGCATTGGCCTCGATCTGTTCCTGATGGACCTCAATCGGCATCCACGGCGTGTCACAAGCTTTCCGCCGGTCGGTCGCGTCGTCATCATCCAAAAAAAATGATGCCCGATAGGCCTCCCTCATATCATCTTCCGCAACGGGCACCGGAACGGAACACGAGAACAGCAAACAAAAAACAAAAAGGCCTCCACACCCCAGCTCCCACCCCCATCCATTCCTGCAGCTAAGCCCTGCCATCCTCCTTATTGCCACGGAATTAGCCGGTTCCTCGCGCCAATTCATCCGCTTCTTCCATCGCTTCAACCATAACGCCTTCGTCTCGCTGAAAATAACCAAATGAAAAGGCTTCATCCCCGTCGCAACGCCTTCCCAACCGTTCTTCACCCTAAAAAACCCTATTCCCCGAACTCAAATTGTCGACTCCTTACCCAAGATTATGCTCTCACTCACACTCTCATTCCTATTCATACTCATTCCATCCTACATCGGGCCTCACACTCCCGAACCGGTCGGGCGTGGCCTCCAGCCACACCAAACGGCCGGGCCCTTCTCACCCACTCATCGCCCCTATCCCCTCACCCTAATACGGATCAGTAAGATCATATTTCGGTTTCACGGAAAAGTCCGCCGCGACCGGGTTTCCCGCCGCCGCCGACCTCAGGATCTTCGCCGCGTTTCGCTGCCCGATAATGATGATCGCAACCACGCCAACGAGCGAAAAGAAACCTAAAACCGCATAAACTCCTGGCAACCAATAAACCTTCGCAAGGTGATAGCAGCCCCAGAAGTGCACAGTCACCGCAAACAACCATGGCAGGTAAAGCAAAGCCGCTCGACCCGAATCCGCATGATGCCCGGCCCTTCGCAAGACCACCAGCACCAGTAGACCAATTACAATCCCCGCAATTGCCTTAAGACGATGTTGCTTCCGTGTCGCAGAGTCCATTATCCATAAATTCGCTTCCTACGTTAGGACAAAGTGTCACATAAGACCAGCCGACAGCGCCTGCAGCTGAGAAAACCGATCCTCCGATTTCCACTCGTCGACACCTTCCCCACAATCATACTCTTACTCCTAGCATACACGTCCAACCCTACATCGTGCTTCACACTCCCCAACCGGTCGGGCGTGGCCTCAGCGCCCGGGCCCTTCTCACCCGCCCATCGCCCCCACTCCTTCACCCTATTGGGATCGTCAGGATGATATCCTCCGGTCGTACGAAGACTGGATACTTTCCGTACCGCACCAAGGGACCTCCACGGACCTGTCCCACACACTAGGGGGCGGATAGCCCACTGATAATCATCTGCATAGGACCCAAGAGAGCGGAGACCAGGTAATGATTAATGACAACAAGCGCCACAAAAGAAGCCCCAAAGACTGCGAAGGCTCTCTCGGGAACTCGGCTCCTGAATCCATAAATCGCAACCACGACCGGGATCAGAACGACAAAACAAAAAAGTGGCGTCTTCGCCGAGACAACAAACTCGGTCATCCCTGGAAGGGGCCTTCCCGGCAACAGATCGCGATAAACATCTTCAAATTTTGGGACCACCAATACCGTCCGGGCAGTGTAATAGGTAATGACGCCAAGAACGCAGGTCGCCATCACCTTCACACCCTTCACAGCGCCGTGGAATTCGGTTCTCGATACGGGAACGCCCACGTCGGTGTCTCGGTCCGTCATCTTACGTGAGAGGCCTGCTGCCCGATAGGGGTGACGCGATCCCTACGCTGCAAGTTGGTTCGAAGCTCCCCACTGGTCGTTGCGGCTGCGAAGCGGGCCAGAGTCTGTCAGGCCCCTCGGCTCCCCTACTGCGCCGCGAAGTGATCTTCCCTCAGCTTCGCCGATCCATCATCTTGAAGCACCCACAACTCACGATGAATCACTCCCTTCGCGTTATTCATCTTCCAGCCCGACTTCAAAACGGCGCTGCTCGCGTCCACCACCTCAATCTCCGGATCGATATATTCCACCTCCGCAAATCCATCATCAACAAGCTTCTGCCAAAAGGCTTGGATAGCCTCCTGTCCCTGATACTCCCCAAATGGCTCAGCCTTCATCACGGCATCCGCTTCATACTGCAAGGCACATCCCGCGGCATCGCCGGAGTTAAAAGCCTTCTTCCAACGCTCACTCGCAGCTTCTACCGCCACAAGCACCTTGCCTTTCTCTTCTTCAGTCATGTCTATCTTTGGATTATTGCTCTAAGTTAAAGCGTTACGTCCATCCGGGGCGCGTCCGCAGTCGGTTTCCGCCAGCCTGTGCCCCCTGGTTTGGATGATAAAGATAGACAAGCGCCAGGTCTTGATACTCATCATCGATGATCAGTCTTCTCATCTAATGTCGTTCGTTTCCTGTTACTTGCCATGGACAGGCGTTTCGCCGATATGCGTCCGCCATATTATCCAGCCACACATCCCAGTAAGACTTAACTTCACATGAAGATGGAAGATACAACGGATCAATATCCGTCGAGCCATCTTCAAGCGCCCGCTTTAAGTCTGACTCAGGGATCCAAGCATAATGCGCTCGCTCACGAAAAACAGGGTTCGCTTCGTCTTCGAGGGGATTTTGCATGACGCGTTGCGCCGGAACAAAAGGTACTTCCACAAAAAACATTCTGAAACCATTGGCCGATTTCACCGGCCTCTGCCCCCGAAGCTTCTCCAAAAGCCATTCTCTGCGAAAGTATCCCCTCGTTTCTTCCTCGGTTTCCCTTGCCGCAGTTTCCATCACGCTCTCTCCTTCTTCCGATCCACCACCATACGCGCCCCAACCTCTGACACCGTCAGCATCATCTGCCAACAAGAAAAAAACATCCTGCCCGTCTTCAAAATAAAGAACAATACCCGCTGGATTCCCGGCCCAGACGCTGTAGACCAGAGACACACTCAACAAACCTGTAAGCAAATAGTTCATCTAACAGCCGTCGAAGACTACCGCCTCGCCCGCCATGATCAAGGCACCAGTACAAAAAATAATCGAACGACCACAGACCGGCAATTACACAGCGGGTGGGCGATTCGCGGTGCCAGCGTGTGTCATTAAGGGGGCTTGACAATGGCCTCGATGTTCTCGGACGACAAAAAGACCGCTCGCAGAATCGATCGCATCCTTGACGCATCCCCTTCACTTGCTTCGAAGTCGGCCAAGAGACCCATGTGGAAGAGCCTCTCGTTCACGGTCATCCCACCGATCTTGCGAACATACGAGTTCTTGAAAGTCTTCCATGCACCGTAAACTTCTGCGAAAATCATTTGATCGTTCATCCATGGATCGGAGATTAGCTTCTCGAAGGAGTCGATTTGGTAACGCATCGCTCCATGCCTCACCAATGTAGCCCGAATAGCGTTGAGCGCCTCGACTTGTTTGCTCAACAGAGCTTGGTCTGACGGATCTTGAGCGCATTGTCGCGCCTCTTGGAAGACTTTGATAGTGCGATCGATCGGTTCCTCCATGTTTCAGCAATATGTTAAGGACGACCCTCCAGCTTCGAGCCGCCCAACCGGAGCCAAGCGGAGAGCCGTTTGAAGAAACAGGCGCAACCTCCCCTTTTGCCCTTCAATCGTCCGTGCTAGATGGGTGTTCGTTTTTGTTGTCTTCACTGGACTTACCCTCCCGCGGGGCCACAAGATCATAGCTTCCGTCCGATCCTGCTATACGCAATTCGTCATGATAGACGGTTCGACTGATTGATCCTTTAAGCGGGTTCTTCTCATACTGAGAAGAGTAGAGCCCGAATTTCAGATAGGCGCCTTCGTGCTTCTCTGCCTGATGGTTGTCTCCCCGGAAATCAACGATCTTGGTGCCCTGACGCCAGACTTGGATAATGCCATCCGTGTCCGAGAATCTCACATGGAAAACCCAATCAATCCACTTGCCGTATTCCGGAGAAGTGATAGCCATGTATTCCTCTAGCACTTCGTTGTGTACGCGAACCTCGTCGTTCTTGAATCGCAAAAGCAGTGGTTGCGCATCTCGGACCTCTGGATGCAGTCTGTCCTGATAATGCCACTGCAACAACATCCCCTGGTCTTTGAAATCCGTGGAGTCTCGGAAGTTTCTATCGAGTCTAATGCTAATGCCGACCCAGTATTCCTGCCCGACCTCGAACATCAATCTATCCTCATCAATAAACACAACGGCTTCCGTGCGCTCTGGATCCTTGCTTGATGAATTGAGCTCCGATTTCATTGCGTAGTTACCTGCACGTGCATGAGAAGTCTTGATGACCTCAGGGGAATTGCCGGATGCCCTGTAGGGCGGTTGCCCAGATTCGAATCCATCCTCGTAGATCAACCGCCCCGGTTCCTTCAGTTGCCCCTGAGTGGTTCCAAAAAATGCCGCAGAAATCACCACGACCATCAGCGCTGTGTATTTTAGCCGTTTCACTGGGAGTATCATAAGCGACGTCTGAGGACAGGCACGCCGTTACGCATAGTCTGCTCTGTCTTGTTCGGCTTTGATTGATGGGGCTAGGATCGAAGGCTGATCCCACGCCTGGAATTTGTGGACATCTCGTGCATCATCGTAGCCTCTGACGCGCTGCTCAAAAAGAGCCTGATCAAATCCATCCTGAGGGAGGTCGTTCTGCCGGATTTTGTTCATATCAGGGGAATATCGAAGATTCTCGGTGTCCCCCCGTTGCTCATACAAGGCAGGAAGAAAATTCTCGAACGTCCCGACTTCAATGGCGTTGTGCAAATGCCACGCTTCAAAGAACTCAGGTGAGAAGTGAGCAGTGATATTCCCATTGAGAAATCGCGAAATCGGATCCGATCCGCCAAGTCCGATAACGATTTCGTAATGGTAGTGCACTCCAATCGTATTCCCTTCTTCTTCGACATCCCTCCAATGAATTCGCAACATCATCGCCTTGCCCAGAACGGGAATCTGCTTACCCATAGCCCAGCCATCGGCTGCGCAATAATAGATTCTGAGTCGACTATTCACCGGATACTTCCAACCATACTTTAGATATTGCATGGCTTCCTGAATCTCAATCGCTGCTCCCGCCTGAGAGCTTCGACCGGGTCCTAAGGATCCCTTGAGATTCGCACCGTAGTGATCGGAGGGGTGCCAAAGGTAATAGGCAGGAACTTTGGTGTTCTCATACCCCTCAATATCGACGAGCCTCACCTTGAGAAATGGGAAGCGGAGGAACCACCAGTGGATCATCGCTGATGTGCATCCCCGAAGCAGTGAATGATTGAGAAAGACACAGAATTGACCATTCGCCTTCCTGACTATCTCAAAATGCGTCGAAGAGGTCGGCTTCAATTGCCAACCGCAGTTCCGCTCAGGTGGCATCTGCAACTCAGGCATATCAGTGTGGCTTTGGAGACGTGTATTGGCTGCGATTCTTAGTCGAACCTTAGGCATGAGGCACGGCTGACTGGGAGCACGGGTTGAATGCGGGACAACGGTTGAATTACGGTGGATCATTCGCACCCAAAGCGGGTCAGCCGTTGCCCTCCATGCGTTTGCTAGTCTTCTTCTGGATTAGGGCGGAAATCGATCCATTCAGTCTTGTGGTCATCAATGACAGTGCCGTCGCGCAAGATCACATGATATCCTGGTTTGATTTCCCAGCCAGACGGGAGGTTGTCATTGGGGACCACGACCTCGGACCGGATGAAGCAATATGGGAATCCAACTGATTCTTCGGAAGCCGTGTAAATGGGACGCCATGAGACAGTGTATTCGTAAACCTTGAAGTGCTTCCGCTCCGGATATTTCGTGTCGAGGTAATCTCTCAGCGATTCGAGTGCCTGCTCGTATTCGAAAGCAAATTCCTCCCCGAATACCGCGGGATCCAGCTGGGCCCGACGATGTGCCTCCTCTTTATCCATAAAGAAGCTGAAGAAAGCGGTTTTGGATACACCTGCGTCGGTAACGAACTTGTGTAGACGCACGGAGTCCTTTGCCGGCGCCACTGAGATTCCAAGAACGGCGCACAAGAGAGTAATGGTTAGTGTTTTCATGGTTTTTCTAGGGACTAACAATTGTTTATGTAGATTCTTTCTGCCTGTTATTTGATTAGGTAGAAAGTGGCTATGTAGAACGGAGACGGTAAAATCTAACCCAAGTATAAGGCTACAGGCCAATTGGCGCTTCAAAAGTTCTACTTTTGCAGGATTTTATTGTCAGGTTATTGCACACCAAATGCATCGCGTCTCGGGAGACAAGAAACAAGGACTCGCTTTGCCAAAAAAGGCTCAGAGACTACCCCCCAACTGGCTCCGGTATCGGCCCCCGCAACACATGATTCCTCTCTCGCTTCACCCACTGACGTCTGATTCTCCCAATGTCATCGTCAACGACCAAAAAACCAAGGCCTACATACCCCCATAGCAGGGGACAGGCATTGGTTGCTCCTGTTCTGATTTGCCCCTAGAACTCATGTTCCCTTGGCATCCAATAATCAGCCTCTTTGGGCCTGTCCTTGCCTCATAGCCCGGGCCATCTGAACCCCACTTCGATGCTGAATGTGTTCCGTGACGGGACGGGTTAGATCAAGAATTAGGTCTCAAAAGGACCTACTATCGGTCCCCTTTTCAATCCACATGGCTGCGGCGCCAGCATTGGCAAATCCTGCCCATCACTCCAATCCAAAGGCCCTCCTCATGTTTTGCACGGTCTGGTTCGAGGGGAGCGCCAGCTCCATCGAAATCAGCGCCTCCGTTTCGCACCGCTTCCTGCATGGTTAGTGGCCCATCGAAGACAAACTTGCAAGATACCTCGAAATCCTCGCTTTTCGATGGCACGAACATGGTTTCCTCTCAAACCATTTGGATCGCCGCCTTCGTGAGGCGCTGGAGGCTTTGCCGCACGACACCTGCCGGGTGAGATAATCGAATAAAGCGATCGAGATAACCATCCTCTCCATCGATGAAATGCACATTTTTATCAATTTTCTATATTTAAGGTTTCTGACGATCATGGTCGCATGAAAACGCTCAACAAAGTCGCCCAGCCTAAATCCTCGGTGCGAGCGCAGTCTTCGTCAGAATCCGCCGCCAAAACGGTGGAAGTTCGTACTGCGATCGAATGCACAACACTTCTCACCGAGCATGAACACAAAATCACCTTCAATACCGCCGCCATCGCCTATCGGACATGGCGAGCAGACAAAGGCCACGCCTGCCGCGCCGTTTTTCTGTTTCACCGCGGCCACGAGTATTCAGCCCGGCTAAGCGAGCTCGCAGAGGCCATCGTCCTGAGCAAACCGGGCACCATCGTCGTCGCTTGGGACGCGCCTTCCGCGAGCGAGGTCGCCTTTGCCGAACAACCCGCGCTCATCGATCGCTTCGTCAACCACGTGGCCCGCAACTACAACCTCCAGCTCGACGAAGTTGCCGTCGTGGCGCATAGCCTGGGCGCCGTTTCCGCCGCCGCCTGGATCGAGGACTTCGCGCCGCCGCTTTGCGCGCTCGTCCTTGCCACACCCGCCTTCGAGATCAACCTCCACGTTCCTTTCGCTTGGCAATTCCTCTCCCTGCTTCACCGCATCCGTCCGCAATCCACGGTCCGCAGTTTCGTAAAAGGCCGTCACCTCACTCGCGATCCCGATCAGGCCAGGGCATACGAAAACGATCCACTCATCGACAGCAGTATCGACGTCACTTCGCTGCTCGACGTTAGACGGATTTCTCGACGTGTTGTGAAGAACGCTCACACCATCCGCATTCCCACACTCCTGCTCACCGCAAGTGACGACGTCGTCGTCAAGCGTGAACCCCAGTCCGCGTTCCACCAAGGCATGATGGCTTCACAACGGTATTACATTGAATACCCAGGCGCGCGCCACGCCGTGTTCCATGAAGCAAATCGAAACGAAGTCTTCGCCGATGTCCTGCATTTCCTCGATGCTTTTTCTAACTCGGCAAAAGAGCCCTCCACACACTCCTCTTCATAAAGCTGTCGTCGGCAACCTCCAATCCATAGCAGCTGGCGCTTCCGCTAGAACCCAAGAATCGTAATGCGCGTGTCAACACCGACACCACAAGACCAAGACCGCAGACTTCACCATCCCAATTCCCTCTCCTGCTCACGAACCTTCCGAATCTCCTCTTCCTTGCTCTCAAACGGATTCGCTACCGTCGGCTCTTGAATGATCACATTTCCTTGGGAATCCTTTACGGTTCGCTCCACCACACACGCGTTCAAACCAAAACTCGCCATGACAACTACAATCACACAAACACCTACCCGATCCATACCTGTCTTCTACAGCCACTTCACTCCTCAAAGAAGCCCTTTCTTTCCTAAATAACTCGTAATTGTCCTCGCTCCAATCCGTCCCGCGATGATTCAGTCGAGCGCTCCGCGTTCATTCTCTTGGGTCCTCTCTAGCCCAAGCTAGCCACCTTTTCAATTGTCTCCTCATTTGCCAGATGCAAGGCCGCCTCGCTGTCTTCTTGGCGTTGACCCCAGCGCTCTGCTTGCCTGCTCAGGCCGCATCCACTGTCGTCGCTACCGCGAACCTGAGCACCGCAGCTTATATCCAATTGCGAACGGACGCCTGCAATTCCTCCTTCCACCCTTCTACTCAGGGAAATCGACTCGCCCCACAATATTGTATTTCCCCACTTTGCAAGCGCACCATTCCAAATTGCTCTTCAAAAAATTCAAAAGAGCTCCCAATCCCTTTTCACCCTTGTCCGGCTCGATCCAATTTGTTATAACCAATATAGTAGTTTTTGTGGCACCCTAGCCCTTCGCCCACATCAATGCTCGTCTGCCCCATCATTCCGGACAAAAGACTCGCCTTTGTCGGCATCCCAAAAAACGCCGGCACATCCATCCGCGTCGCCTTCGGCATCGACCAAGGATTTGTCCAACCCG
>JBCDBW010000105.1:0-15525 GCA_039182965.1 Verrucomicrobiota bacterium | reverse complement strand
ACCTCCTACCTCCTACCTCCTACCTCCTGCCTCCTACCTCCTGCCTCTAATTCATCATTAAAATTCATCATTCAAAATTCGCGCGTCCGCGCGCGCCCTCCTGCCCTCCCCTGCGCAACTGCGAGACTGCGCAACTCCCCCCTAATCAAATATCAGAACCACGTAGGTCGCAAATAACACGAGGTGCACAATCCCCTGCTGCACATTCGTCCGCCCCGTCCCAAAGCTGATCACACAGGTCAACAAGGTCAGTGCCAACAAAACAATCTCCAAAGGCTGCAACCCCAACTCCAAATGCCGTCCCGTGACAAAACTGATCGTCAATACCACCGGTAACGTCATTCCTATCGTCGACGTCGTCGATCCTAAGGCAATGTTCACCGTCCGCTGCAACTGATTCGCCCGCGCCGCCCGGATCGCACTCATCCCTTCTGGAGATAACACAAGGATCGCCACCAAAAATCCTCCTAAGGCCTGCGGCGCCCCCAAATTGCTGATCCCATAGTCCACCAACTTCGCCACGTTCTTCGAAAGCAGCACAATCGGTAACATCGACAACACCAACAGCAACGAATGATACCCTGTCCCTCGAACCACCAACCCCCTGTCCCCATGCAATTCCGTCGCCCCATCCTCCGTCACTTCCCCGCCTGCCTCTCTCCGGCCAGTCACCGCCGGTTGCACAAAAAAACCCCGGTGCCGCTGCATCTGTAAGAGCAAAAATGCCGCATACAAGCCGCCCGACATCAAGATCAAATACACCCCCAACAATGGAGATACACTCCCGTCCGCCGTCGACAGCGTATACCGCGGCACCACCAACGCCAATACCGCCAATGGCGTAAGCACACCCAAATACGAAAACACTCCCGTCAAATTATATGATTGTTCATGGTGACGCATTCCGCCAACTAACAAAGTCACACCCAACATCCCGTTCAGAACAATCATGATGATGGAAAACATGGTGTCCCGCGCCAGCGTCGGATTGTTCTCCCCGGTCAACATAACGGACGCAATCATCGCCGTTTCAATCGCAATCACCGATACCGTCAAGATCAAAGTCCCATACGGTTCCCCTAACCGAATAGCCAAACACTCCGCATGCCGCACCACCCCAAAGGCCAACCACATGATCGCAATGAACAACCACAAAAACAACGCACCCGCCACCCACCCATTCGAAAAGTCCGATAACCAACTCTTCCCAAACACATAAAACACTGCCGTCGTCGTCGCCCCCGCCCAAAGCCCCGCTTCTTCCCGCCAAAAACCGCCCTTTGATTCGCTCATACCCCCAAATCAGTAACAAATCCCTCTACCTCAAAGCAATCCTTCACCCCTTACCGAAAAGAACACGCCCTCGTCGTAACACCTCTGGTATCCCGCGGAACCCCCCATCGAGATGAGCCACGCCCGAAGCCACAGCCATCCCGCTCGCCCCATACAGAATATTGAACCACCCGCGCAACCCTGTGCCCAAATCCATCCTCACAAGCGCCAATCTGGTGCCGTCACGACTGCCTCGCCAAATTTACCCGAATTCTTGGCTAGCCTTTGCCAAAACAGCGCGTTTCCATAATAAGAGGTCTCCAAAAATGCCCCTCCCCACCCACAAGCTCCATCGCTCCGTCTCACTCAGTCTTCTCCTCTGCCTCCTTTCACCATTTGCCATTCACCATTCACTCCTCGCCGCCGCCCCCGGCGGCGCCCTCGAGGCCCTCTATACCTTCGACGATCCCCAACCAAACGACATCATCAATGACTCCAGCGGCGCCTCCCCACCCTTGAATCTCAAAATTTCAAATCCGAAAGCCGTTACCCAAAGAAACGGCGGGCTCACTGTCTCCGGAAAAACCACCATCCTCACCCCCAAAAGCGCCTCCCGCCTCAGCTCTACCATCAAAGAGTCCGGTGTCCTCACGATCGAAACCTGGATCACTCCCGCCGATAAATTACAAGAAGGCCCCGCCCGTATCATCACCCTCTCTGAAGGTAACTCGGACCGCCTCTTCACACTCGGTCACGACAAAGACGTTTTTGACGTCCGATTTCGCACTTCCCAAACCAACAAAAACGGCACCCCTTCCACTTCGTCCCCGGAGTCCACTCCCGTTTCTAAATCGCTCACCCACGTCGTTTTCACCCGCGAACAAAACGGCAACACCCGTCTCTTCATCGACGGCAAACAAGTCTCCCAAAAAACCATCGCCGGCTCGCTCGATCCCTGGGCACAACCCTTCCGCCTCGGCTTGGCAAATGAATCAAACGGCCAACGCCCCTGGCACGGCACCTACCACCTCGTCGCCCTCTACTCCCGGGCCCTCTCACCCGGCGAAGTCACCGCCCGCTTCCGCGCCGGCCCCGATGCCCCACCCGCGAAACCCAAGCCCGCCAACCCCAACGCCACTCTCTTCGAAGAAAAAATTGCCGCCCTCCTCGCCAACCACTGCATCGAATGCCACGACCCCAGCACCAATGAAGGCCGTCTCGATCTCTCCCAAAAAGCCACCGCCTTCGCCTCCAAAGGCACCATTATCCCGGGCAACGCCCACGATTCCCTCCTCTGGGAACTCGTCGAGAATGACGAAATGCCCGAAGATCGCGACCCTCTATCAAAAGCAGAGAAAGATCTCCTTCGCCAATGGATCAATGAAGGCGCCACTTGGACCCTCGATGTCATCGACCCCTCGAACTATCGCCACCAAACCGAGCCCGGCGAAATCTGGGTCCGCCGACTCACCGTCCCCGAATACATCAATACCGTCCAAGCCACCCTCGATATCGATGTCGCCAAAGAAGCCCGCGAACTCCTTCCCCCCGAACTCCGCGCCGACGGTTTCAGCAACACCGCATACAACCTCAGCGTCGACCTCGATCACGTCGAAGCCTACGCCGAACTCGCCGCCATCATCGCTCAGAAAATTGATCCCGCTGCCTTCGCCAAACGCTTCTCTCCAAAACGCAATGTCAATGATAAGGACATGTTCGCCCTTATCCGAGACATCGGAAAATGGCTCCTCCGCGGTCCTCTCACTCAAAACGAGCAATCCATCTACCGCGGTATCACCACTTCCGTCGTCAGCGCCGGCGGCGATTTCGACGAGGCCGTCACCTACCTCGTCGAAGCCATGATCCAATCCCCACGATTCATCTATCGCATCGAAAAACAACAGGGCGATGGCTCGCTCTGGCCGGTCTCCGACTTCGAACTCGCCTCTCGCATGAGCTACACCATCTGGGGCGCCCCGCCCGATACCGAACTCTATGCCGATGCCGAAAAAGGGCGCCTCGCCGATCCCAACCTCGCTCGCGCCCACGCCGAACGCATGCTTAGAGATCCACGAGCTGTTGAGCAATCAGTCCGTTTCCTTACCGATTGGCTTAATCTCAATCGCCTGGACAGTATCCGCCCCAATCCCGATCACTTCCCCGATTGGCAACCCGCCCTCGCTGACGACATGCGCCGGGAAACGATCGCTTTCTTCAAGGAACTCGTCTGGAACCAGAATCGTCCTCTCACGGACCTCTTCAACGCCTCCTTCACATTCGTCACCCCTCGACTCGCCAAACACTACAACCTCCCGCTCGACCCTGACAGAGAAATCAAATCCGACCCGGTCGATCGCCTCCTTCGCGTTAACCTCGAGCACATCCCTTCCCGTGGCGGTCTCCTTACTCATGGCTCCATCCTCACCATTGGCGGCGAAGAAGCGTCCATGGTCACCCGCGGCCTCTTCGTCTTCAATGACCTCTTCCGCGGCACCGTCAACAATCCGCCCCCGGGCCTCGACACCACCCCCATCCCCACCAAACCCGGCCTCACCCACCGCGACGGCGCCGAAATCCGTATCGCCGATCGCAATTGCGGCGATTGCCACGGCAAATTCGAACCCATGGCCTTCGGCCTCGAAAAATACGATGGCCTCGGCGCCTGGCGCCAACAAGACGAACACGGGAACCCGCTCCGAGACGACGGCACAATCCTCGTCCCCGGCGCCGCCAAGCCCATCGCTTACGATAACTCCGCCCAACTCATGAATCTCCTCGCCACAAACAATCGCGTCGCCGAGTCCCTCACCCGCAAACTCGCCCAATTCGCCATCGGCCGCCCCCTCACCGCCCAAGACATCCCCGCCATAAAATCCATCCACCAAAACAGCGCCACCTACCAACAACTCATCACCAACCTCATCACTAGCGACCTAATCCAAAAATCCCAAACCACCCCAGAAGAGTGACCCCCACTTCCCAAGGCCCGGTGGGGACGAGCGGCCCGCACGTCCGCCGCTCCACCAATAATCCTTCTTCCATTCATTAAGCAACCTGCCCGTCCAGCTCGTCCTACCTTACCTCTCAGAACTTCAAATTTCATCATTCCTTGCCCGAACTTCAATATTCATAATTCCCCAAACCGCCCTATACTAAGGAAACCGCCCGCCATGAAATCCACCACCATCCCCCGCCGCACCTTCCTCAAAGGCTTGGGCTCCATCTCCATCGCCTTCCCGCTCCTCGAGGAGATGCTCCCCGCCTCCGCGTTCGCCGCGGAATCCACCGTCCCCGTCCGCGCCTTCAATGTCTTCTTCGGCCTCGGCATCCCGGCTCCTCTCCAACAAGAAGGCTTCAAGGACGTCCTCGAACCCCTCGCCCCCCTCCGCGACAAACTCCTCATTATGCGCGGCATTGACCAGATCCGGTGCGACCAACGGGGCATGAACGCCCACTTCGACGGTGCCTCCGGTGCCTTCACCGCCACCCCTCCCGCCGGCGAAGCCAAATCCGGCGGCGCGTCCATCGACCAACTCATCCGGCGCGCCCATCATCCCGATGGTCTTCCTCCCGGTATCGTCCCCACCCTCGCCGCCGGCACCTTCTTCCGGCGCAGCCGCGTAAGCCGATATGTTCACTCTTATAACCCCGACGGCACCGTCGCCGCCACCATGCAGGAACGCCCGCGCGACCTCTTCGATCGCGTCTTCGGCATCGTCGCTATGCCCAAAGGAGGCAACGACCCGGAATCCCTCCGCCGCCAACGACTCAAACGCAGCGTGCTCGATTCCGTTCTCGAACAATACCGATACTACACCGGCGCCCGCTCCCCTCTTGGTTCCGCATCCAAATCTCGGCTCGGCGAACACCTCGAACGCATCCGCGAACTCGAACAACGCGCCTACACCTTCAAAAAAAGCGATCCCAACGCCCCCGACCTCCCCCCAAAATCAAAACTCCTCCACGGCGGCCTCGCCGATCCCGGCGGTGAAGGAATCGACATCACCCTCGAAGAACTTACCACCGGCTGGCAACTCATGGCCGACCTCTACGCCCTCGCCATCCAGCTCGATCGCGTCCGCTTCGGCTCCCTCACTTTTCTAGCTGCAGGCGAACGCATACGCCTCACTGGCAAATACGAACACAACGGCAAAACCCGATACGAATTCAACGACCTTGCCGAACGCCGCGTCGGCGGCTCCAAAGGATGCAGCCACGAATATTGGCATCAGTTCAATCCCGAAAAAGACAACAAACAACTCCGCGCCCATGCCCACATGAAAATGGCACAAATCGCCTACTTCCTCGATCACCTTGCCAACGATCCCGACTCACGCGAAGCAAACGGGAAATCCATCCTCGAAAACTCGCTCATCACCATCTCCACTGAGTCCGGCGACGGCCGGCACTCCGATGTCAAACGCGAGCTCTCCGGCGTCTTCCACGCCATCACCTCCGCCAATGGCCGCTTCAAAACCGATCAAATCCTCGACCTGAACGCGGAAGGCATCGATGTCTACAATACGATCCTCTCCGCACACAATGTCAGTTCCCGCCTTGGCCCCAAAGACCGCCCCCACCAAGCCCTCAGCAAAATCCGCGCCTGAACCCGATTCGCTTCCCTCCTATCCCTAACATTCATGCGTTCCTTCCCACTTCGCTGCTCCACACTCGGCCTGTCGCTTTTGCTGGCAACCTTCGTTGCGGCCACAGCTGACCTTTCATCGGACCCACGCCTCCAAAAATTCCTCACCAAATTTCCCGATGCCGACTCCAATCAGGACGGCACTCTTAGCCTCGAGGAAGCCCGCCAATACAAAAAGGACAACCCAAAAGAAGCGAAGCCATACCAAGACGATCTAAACCCAAGGAAAATCCTGACCTCCCATCGGTATTCCATCGACGACCTCGCAAAAGTATTCGACGCAAAAACATTCAAAGATCTCCCCTACCGCTTTTTCAAACCGGATACAAACGGCGATAACAAGTATCCACTCATCCTCAGCCTTCACGGCGCCGGCGGACGAGGTAGCGACAACCTTAAGAACTTGAAATTTTGGAACGGCACAATCACCGAGCCGGATTTCCAAAGTCAGTATCCCTCCTTCGTCCTCGTCCCCCACTCCCCATCATACTGGCGAATCCCCGGTTCCGTCCCCGATCTCGATGCCGAAACCATCGCCTCCTTCACCAGAACCTGGCAAGAAGCCGCCGCCGAAGGCCGCCGCGCCTTCGTCACCAAAACTCCTCAAGGAAAGTTGGGACTCGTCTTCGAACTCCTCGATGTCCTCCTCGAAGAATATCCCATCGATCCCGATCGCATCTACGTTCTCGGTCACTCCATGGGAGGCTTCGGCACCTTTGAAGCCCTCGCCGAACATCCCGATCGCTTCGCGGCCGCCATTCCCAGCGCGGGAGGCCTCTCCCCATGGCACGATCCCGCCGTTTTCAAAGACGTTCCCGTCTGGGCCTTCCATGGCGATCAGGATGAGACCGTCCCCATCGCCCTCGCCCTCGATGTCTTCGATCAAATCAAAGCCGCCAGGGGAAACATGAAACTAACCACCCTGGGGGGCGTCGGGCATGGTGCCAGTGGCTTCGCATTCTCCTATCAAGGCGATCACTCGAATCCCGAGTTCTCGACCGCTCTCTCCAGCCCTGCCTGCGATCCCACTGAAAACGTCTGGACTTGGCTCTTCGCTCAGTCGCGAAAAGACCGTTAGGCAATCGCCCACCGACGCGATTTCTTTCCTCGCCGAAGAGAAACGCGACCTCTATTCTTCCTCCCTGATGAAAGAGCTCCGTCTCGTATTCCTGCCCGCGGGCGCCGGAATCCTCGCCGGCCTTTTCTTCGGCGAATACTGCGCTTGGCTCTCGCCCTTCGGGTCGGCTTATGTCATGCTCCTCCAAGCCGCCGTTTATCCCTACGTCATTACTTCCCTCCTCCACGGTCTCGGTAACCTCCGCCCGGATCAGGCATTCAAGCTCTTCCACCGCGGTTGGTTCATCTACCTCCTCGCTTGGATCCTCACCTTCTTCGCTCTCCTGATCCTCGGATTCGGAATGCCCGCCGCGTTCCCGCCCGTCGCAAGCGACGCAGGCTTCGACGCCGCTCGCGTCCTCAACCTGATCATCCCTCAGGATATTGTCGGAGCCATCGCCAATAATTACGTCCCCGCCGTCGTCGTCTTCTGCACGATCTACGGCGTTGCCCTCCAACGCGTCGAGGACCGAGGCACCCTCCTTAGCGTCCTCGATGCCATTAAACGCATGAGCTTGCAATTCTGGCGATGGATCGTAAAACTCGTGCCCGTCGCCGTATTCGCCCTCGTCGCCAATACCGCCGGAACCACCGCACTATCAAATCTCGAACACGTCGGCTTCTTCCTCATCCTTCTCTTCGGCCTCTCCGCCATCCTCGCCTTCTGGATGCTCCCCGCCATCATCGCTGCACTCACCCCACTCTCCTTCCGCGAAGTCCTCTCCTCACTCCGTGAGGCCATGGTCGTTTCCCTCGCTACCACCCTCTCCGTCACTGCCCTGCCATACATTTCCGAACTGTCCCGCAAATTCGCGAACCAACTCGGGATCGAAGGCAAAGAACCAAACGAAGTCGTCGAAACCAATCTCTCCATCACCTACGTTTTCGGCCAATTAGGCAATTTCTTCGTCCTCGCCTTCATCCTCTTCGCCATCTACTTCTTCCAAAGCCCCCTCCCCTTCGGCGATCGCCTTCTTCTCCCCTTCATGACATTCCTCTCGAACGTCGGCTCCCCCACTGCCACCGTGAACGGTGTCTCCTTCCTCAGTATGTGGCTCAACCTACCCGATACCGCTTCCTCTCTCTTCGTCGAACTGCTCGTGATCATCCGCTATGCCATGCTCATGACATCAGTCGCCGGTTTCGCTTTCCTCAGCATCCTCGTCACCCTCTCCTACTTCGGAAAACTACGCTTCCAACCCATCAAACTCGCCAAAGCTATCACCCTCCCGCTCGTCGCGATCGCCGTCTTGTCGCTTGGCACTCGCGCGATCCTCAGCCACGTCGCCGGAGACGGACGACGCCCCTATCTAAACTTCGCCCTGTCCCAAGAGGTCACCGACTCTGTCCCATACGAAATTCTCACGAAACAAAATCCATCCGACCAAAAAGACCGCAAGGACACAACCTCGCACCCAGTTATGGAGCGCATCCAACGAACAGGAGAACTCCGCGTCGGATACAACGCCGGCATCATTCCCATGTGCTACCACAACGCCGACGGAGACCTCGTTGGCTACGATATCGAAGCCGCTTTCTCCCTCGCCCAAAGCCTCGACGTGAAACTCACTTTCGTCCCCTTCGAATGGCAATCCCTCGTCGACGACCTCAACGCCAACAAATTCGATATCGCCATGGCCGGTATCTACGTGACCGATCAACGCATCCGCGAACTAAACGTGTCCACCCCATACTACAGCAGCCCCATCGCCCTCTTCGCGCCCCGAAATCGGGTCGCCCGACTAAACTCACGAAAAGCAATCGACAATATAGATGGCCTGCGCGCTGGCGTCTTCGACGACCCGGTCCTCATCCCACGCTTGAAACGACTCCTGCCAAATGCCGACGTCGTGATCGTCGATTCCTACCAAACCGTTCCCGATTTCTCAAAAATCGACTTCGCCATCTGGACACTCGAACAAGCTAAAGCACTCGCCGAAGCCAATCCCGAAATTCAAGCCATCGTTCCAAAGGATATGGGCAGCAATTTCCTCTTCGCCTACCTCATGCCCCGCGATGCCAGCGAATGGAAGCAATACGTCGACTATTGGATCGAAATCAAAAACCGCAGCGGAGAACTCAAGGCCGCCAAAGACTACTGGATCGACGGAAAACCCCGCCCCAGTGACACCCCCCGCTGGAGCATCCTCCGAAATGTCCTCCACTGGGTGAATTAAGCCCAAAAATTCTCAATTCCTAATTCGCCCGCCGGGCGTCCATTGACTTCCTCCCGAATCAATTCCATATTGCAAGAGTGATGTTCCTTCGAACCGCACAGTTCCTGACCCTTGCCCTCTTCCTCGGCGTCACTACCGCCCCGGTCGCCCCCGGCCTCGCATTCTGCACCATCGCCGACAGCTTTGACTGCCCAGCCTCCCAGTCTCCTGAAAGTTGCGACTCCGGCCAGAGCCTTCCACACAGTTGTTGTCCCAGCCCCGCGTCCCTCGCAAAAAAAGACTGCTGCATTGAGATCCCCGCGCCACTCAACCAATACACCGCTCCCCTCAGCCACGAGCTCAAAGGACCCGCCCTCGCCGACACCCTGCACCTTCCCGCCGCTTTCCTCTCCACCCCTGTTTGGTCCCCAACCAAACCCATAGCCGCGAAATCTCTGACGGTGCCACCACCTCGAAACCTCGCTGATCAGCTCGCCCTCCGTCAGAGTCTGCTGCTCTGATACCTCGATCCGCCTTCTCCCGCGCAATGCTCATAGGGAGAACACGCGAACACGCGTTCGCCATCAGGCGCCTTGCCATTCCTCGATCGCCAGGGAGTTCAATGGCGGCCGGCTGTCCACGCTGGTCCCGGTGCCACAACCAAAAAACACACCTCCAAACCGACCACAAAATCCACCCTTTCCTCTAAGACCCCCACCCGCAATTAGCAACCCGTAACCAAAGTGACAAATCCAAAACTAGAATCCCTCATCAAAGATCCGAAGCAAACCGCGCCCGCGAAGGGTTCAGAACGCTCGTTCTTCTCCCACGAAGGCCTCGCCCGCGCCTTCCCTTTCCTCCTTCTAGGTGGATTCATCGCGCTTCTTTTGATCCTCTTCGGCGACCGGTTCATTCCCGCCAAACAGGTCGACGTGGAATCCGTCGTGACCATCCCCCAAAGCGGGAACGAATCCGCCACGGCCGTCTCCATGCCCACCGATAATCCCTTCGACGCCCCCATGCTCTTCCAAGCCTCCGGTTGGATCGAACCCGATCCGCTTCCAATCAAGGCCACTGCCCTCCTCAGCGGTGTCGTCGATTCTGTAAAAGTCCTTGAAGGCGAAACAGTCACCAAAGGCCAAGTGCTCGCCACCCTCATCGATGACGACGCCAAACTAAATCTCCGCTCCGCGCAAAGCCGCCTTGCTTCCCTGAAAGCCCAAACCGAAGCCCACGACGGCCAAATCGAAATCAGTCAGGCCGAGATCGGAACACTCCAAAAGAAAATCGCCGCCGCCGATGCCAAACGGGCCGAGCTCATTGACGTCACCAACCGTTTCGAGGAACTCCGCGAAGGCGCCGCTTCCGAAAGAGAAATCGAGGCTGCAAGACTCACCTTGCTCACCCACGACGCCGAAACCAACGCCCTGAAAGCCGAAGAACTCGAACTCGAAGGCAGCCTGAAACGGCACCACGCCATGCACAAAGACTTCGAAGCAAAAGTCTCCGAAGCCGAAGCCGAAGTCGCCCTCCGCCAACTGGACCTCGATCGCACCAAGATCGCGTCCCCCGTCGACGGTATCGTCCTCCGACTCCTCGCAGTCCCCGGGCAAAAACGCATGCTCGAAATGGATGATCCCGACTCCGCCACGATCGCCATCCTCTACGAGCCCGACCGCCTCCAAGCCCGTATCGACGTGCCACTCGAAGAAGCCGCGCAACTCGCCGTCGGACAGGCCGTCCGCATCCGCTCAAGCTTTCTTTCCGATAAAATCTTTCACGGATCAGTCACCCGCATCCTGGGAGAAGCCGATCTCCAGAGAAACACGCTTCAGGCAAAAGTCCGCATCGACGAACCCGACCCGCGCCTTCGCCCTGAAATGCTCTGCCGGGCCGAATTCCTCGCCGCTCCCGCCGTCCCCACAGACTCTATTGAAAGCGCCACCATCCCCGAAAGAATAGCGGTCTTCGTGCCTGGCGCCGCCCTCATCGAAACCAATTCGGCACCCGGTCAAGCCGAGGTCTGGATGCTCGAGCCGCCAAACAATCGCCTCAAGAAACAAACGCTCACCCTCAGTCCCGCGATCAAAGACTCCTTCCGCCAAGTCCGCGACGGCTTGAAACCCGGAGATCGCGTCGTCCTCAACCCGGCCGATGACCTTAAAGCAGGCCAAAAAGTAAAACCCCGTCCCCAGTGATCATCATGAATAAATCCACTTTCATTCGCGCCCGCGCTCTCAACAAGACTTATCACAAGGGCAAAATTTCCGTCACCCCCTTGCAAGATCTCAGTCTCGATGTTGAGCAAGGAGAGTTCCTCGCCCTAATGGGACCTTCGGGCTCCGGCAAAACCACTCTCCTCAACCTCATCGCCGGCATCGATCAACCGTCCTCCGGCAAACTCGTCGTCGGAGATTTCAACCTTGCCGAAATGTCCCGCGGTCAACTCACCGATTGGCGCGCCCGCCACTGCGGATACATTTTCCAACTCTACCACCTCGTCCCCATCCTCTCCGCTTTCGAAAACATCGAGCTGCCGCTGCTCCTCGATAAAAACCTCTCCCGCCATGACCGCCGCCACCGCGTCAATACCGCCCTCGAACTCGTCGGCCTCGCCGATCGCGCCTATCACCGCCCCTCCGAACTATCCGGCGGCCAGGAACAACGAGTTGCCATCGCCCGCGCCATTGTCGCCGATCCCGACCTCCTCGTCGCCGACGAACCCACCGGCGACCTCGATCGCGAGGCAAGCACCCAGATCCTCGAACTCCTTCGCGAACTGTCCCAGACACATGAAAAAACCATCGTGATGGTCACCCACGATGCCCACGCCGCCGCATACGCCGGACGCACCCTGCACCTCGAGAAAGGTCGCTTCGAAGAGAACACCGCATTCGCCGACGAAATCGCCCACGCCACGACATGAAACTCTCTCTCCATCTGGCTTTGCTCGCTCTGAAACAAATCGCGCGGCATCGCCTGCGCAGCATCCTCGCCATCGCTAGCGTCGCCGTCGGAATCTTCTTGTTCACCACCGTCGAGATCATGCAGCAATCCCTTCGCGTCGCCACCGAGACCGGAGCCAACGACACCACCCTCGTCGTCTATCAAAAAAATCGCTTCTGCCCCATGACGTCGCGCCTGCCCGAGCACTACCTCTCCGAAATCAAACGAATCGACGGTGTCCGCGAAGTGATCCCCATCCAAATCCTCGTAAATAACTGCGGGGCCAGTCTCGACGTGATCACCTTCCGCGGAGTTCCCGCCGACAACCTCACCGCTTATAATCCCGATCTCGAAATCATCGATGGCTCCTACCAAGATTGGCTCAAACGGGGCGATGGCGCCCTCATCGGGGAAAACTTCGCCATGAACCGTCGCCTCAGCCCCGGTGATCAATTCGACGCTGTCGGCGTCCGCGTCCATATCTCCGGCATCGTCCGCTCCGACCTCGCCCAGGACAACAACGTCGCCTACGTCCACTTGCCTTTCCTCCAACAGTCCTCGCATGTCGGCCTCGGCGTGGTCACCCAGTTCAACGTCCGCGTCGATTCCCCCGATCTCCTCGATCCCGTCGCTGCCAAAATCGATGAGCTGTTCCGCAGCGACGCCCAAGCGACCATCACCCGCCCCGAAAAAGCTTTCTTCGCCCAAACCGCGAAAGAGATGATCGAACTCATCAACTTCACCCGCTGGCTTGGAATCGGAGCCGTCATCGGTGTCCTCGCGCTCGTCGCCAACGCTCTTCTCCTCTCCGCGCGCGGGCGCGTCCGCGAAAATGCCGTCCTCCAAACCCTCGGCTTCAAAAGAAACGCCATCGGCATCCTCATGATCTGGGAAGGCATCATCCTCGGCCTCGCCGGAGGCGCCTTCGGCTCCCTTTCCGCCGGCATGTATTACCACTTAAAACGATTCACCCTCGGCAATGAGGGCCTGACCCTCGCCTTCACCCCCAAACCTGAAGTCGTCATAGGCGCTCTCGCGATTGCTGTCATGTTAGGAATCGTTGCCTCCCTCGTGCCCGCCCTGATCGCCGCCACCAAACCCGTCGTCAATTCCCTTCGTGCCTGAATCCGATGCTCCCCTTCTCATATGCCACCCGTAACCTTCTCCGCGAACCGGTTCGCCTCCTCCAAAAGGCCGGTGGCTCCTGCCTCGTGGTGTTCCTTGTGTTCGCCGCCGGTGCCTTCAGTCACGGCATGAAAGTCGTACTCAGCTCGAGCGGTTCTCCAAACAATATCATTCTCCTTGGCGCCGGTTCGGAAGAAAGCGTGGAAAGAAGCGAAATCCCTGTCCAAACAGAAACCCTCGCCGCCGCCGGAATCTCATCCATTGCCACTCGCCTCGACACCCCAGCCGTCTCCGGCGAAGTCCATTACATGGGCCTCCTCTCGCCCGAAGGGGCCCCCGGCATGCAGGCCCTTCTCCGCGGGATCACCCCCTCCGCTTTCGAAGTCCACCGCGAAGCACGCATCATCGAAGGAGCCTACCCTCGACCCGGCGAAATCCTCGTCGGCCGCATGGCGCATCAACTGCTCGACGTGCCCGCAAGCACCCTCAAGCCCGGCAAAAGAGCCACCTTCGAGGGCCAATCCTTCCTCATATCAGGAATCTTTGAAGCCCCGGGAACCGTCATGGAATCGGAAGTCTGGTTCGATCGCGCCGACCTCATGACACTCACGCAACGAGAATCCCTCTCCTGCGTCGTCCTCCGCCTCGACTCCACCGACGACTTCGCCGACGTCGACCTCTTCACCAAGCAACGCCTCGACCTCGAACTCATCGCCATGCGTGAGTCCGAATACTACGCCAAAATCTCACAGTTCTATGCCCCCCTTCGTGGGATGACTTGGATCACCGCCGGCCTCATCGGCGTCGGTGCCGTCTTCGGCGGCCTCAATATTCTCTACGCCGCCTTCGCCTCACGCATCCGGGAACTCGCTACCCTCCAAGCCGTCGGCTTCTCGCGCCCCGCCATCCTGTGGTCCCTCGTCCAGGAAAGCCTTCTCGCCACCTTGCTCGGCACCCTCCTCGCCGCCTTTCTCGCCGTGACTATCCTTGAGGGAATCAGCGTCCCCTTCTCCCTCGGCGTCTTCCACCTGACCCTCCCTCTCTCCGTCGTCATTCTCGGCATCGCCACAGGCCTGCTCCTCGGAAGCCTTGGCGCCATCCCACCCGGCCTCCGCTGTGTCCGCATGCCCCTCCCCACCGCCCTGCGCGCCGCATGAACGCCTTGAATCAAAACATCTGAATAACCCTAACAAAATATTGTAATGAAAACCACGAAACTAATCCTCGCAGGCCTGACATCAATCGCACTCGCAACCGCGTGCAACAAACAGGAAGACGCTACCAACTCTTCCAATACAGAGACCCCTCCCAAGGACAATCCTTCAACCCTTGAGGCGATATTCCTCTCCACCGAACCCAAAGCACCCATGACTGTCCTCGAAGCTCGTGCGAATGCTGAACCCGGTCAACCGATCACCGTCGTCGGCTCCATCGGCGCAACGATCAGCCCCTTCACCGAAGGTTATGCCACCTTCGTCCTCGGCGACGACTCCCTCGACTTCTGCACTGAGCTCCCAGGTGACCACTGCGCAACGCCGTGGGACGCCTGCTGCGAACCCTCCAATCAAATCGCCGACTCACGACTTTCCATCCAGATCCTCGACGACGATGGCAAACCCTTCCCCCGGTCCCTCAAAGGCGTGCAAGGACTCAAAGAACTCGACCAAGTCGTCGTCACCGGCACCGTCGCCGAAACTTCCACCCCCGAAAACCTCCTCATCAACGCCACCGGCATCTTTAAAAGAACTCTCTAGTACCCCACCAAAAGACCCGTTTTAATCCTCCAGATTCCGAAGGCAAAACCGGTAAGGACAAACGCCCCGATCGTCCGTAACGCTACGCGAAGTGCGACTGCAGTGGTGGCGGCTTAAAAGCGACTATGCGAAGAAACGGAAGGTGATCGCGCTGAAGGCAAGGCGCTGGAGGTGGTTGAATTAGGGATTAGATGTCGGAGATTAGCGAAATTCAAGAGGCAATGGGGTTTTAGGCTTATCCGGTCCTTCTTTCCGAAGCTACTGGTGTGGATTTGCTTTCTCAACCCATCCCTCCAACGCAGCCACCGGCCCCCGGGTTGGAGGGAGGTTAATGATTTTCACGATCAAGCTGCTTGACTTGAAACCCATGGATGTTCATACCAATCTCCGTTGGAGGGACGCGGACTGCTAGTAAAGGATATAGACGCAATTTTGCGCGGATACAGTCAAATGCCTCGGGAGAAAATAAAGAGAAGAACTGCCATATCGGCACTTGCTGTGACGATCTTGT
>JBCDBW010000104.1:0-15566 GCA_039182965.1 Verrucomicrobiota bacterium | reverse complement strand
TCGCTCCCCCGCTCTCCTTCCACTCTCGCAAAAATCGCTGATCCTCCTCACCCAACAACGATATTTTGAACTTCGACATCCGCCCGTCCGCCAACTTCAGTTCCACCGTCTCCCCATCAAATCCCACTAATTCCCCCTCAATCGCTTTCCCATACGCACTCGTCCACGTCCGCGCCTCCACCACACCAATTCCTAACACCAAAAACACCAACCACACCAGACGCCTAGGGAGATTCAACATATCGATCCCAAACTAAAACTCTCCCCTGCCCCTCGCAAATCCAATTTCCCCCCCCACGATCGAAAGGAGTCGCCTCACCAGTATCTTTCCCTCCGTCAAAACTGAAGCACTTCCCGATCTTAGGAATGCCGCCGCCATGCCCCCGCGAACCCTCGCCAACCACGCAACGAACCATGAAAAGTTTCTCGCCCCACTTTCTCGATCACTACTCTCCCACAAATCCCTGCCCTTTCTCTTCCAGCAGGGTCGCGGAACTGTTTGAACAATGGATAGTGAGACTTGAATATGATTTGAACACTGGGGCATGGATAAGTACTGAGTATTCCTGAGTAACGTTCGTTCCACTATGCCCCCGTTCACTGTCCGCCTCGCTCCCTGGAACACCGACGCAGATCTCATTCGTGCCGTCCGCGAAACGGTCTTTATCGAAGAACAGAATGTCCCCACCCATCTCGAAGTCGACGGCACCGATCCCGAATACCTCCACTTCCTCGCTCTCAACCAACACCGAAAGCCCATCGGCACCGCCCGCCTACATCCCACCACCGGAAGGGTCGGGCGCATGGCTGTCCTTGAACCTTGGCGCCACGCCGGTATCGGCAGCACCCTCATGCAAACAATCATCGATCACGCCAAAACACTACCGCTCTCCGAACTCAATCTTCACGCCCAAGTCAGCGCCGTTCCCTTCTACGAAAAATTCTCCTTCACCGTCGCCGGCCCCGAGTTCCTAGAAGCCAATATCCCCCATCTCCCAATGTCTCTCGCCCTCCACCTAGCATAGTTGGGATCTTCCCCATCCCCATAATGACTTCCCACCATACCCCCGCTCCACTCGCATCCTGCCCGTGATCGAGCACCCCGCCCTCCGCCGTCTCTAACACGCCCAAAGTCAAAACCTCTCAGTCTCAGCCCCAACCAACAGTCCCACAATCACTCTCACCCCTCCATCCATTCCCGCAGGACAGCTTAATGATATCAGTGTAATATTTGCCTGCCTATGCCCCACCTCGCCGCCACCACTCTTCTCACCCTCATCCTCACAGTCCTCTCCACCCACCTCTCCTCCGCCGGCGAACTCAATTCCCTCAAGTTCGAAAACGTCTCTTACCGCATTTACATCGCCGACCCCGCCGAAATCGAGCTCCATTGGAAAGATCCCGTTTCTAATAAACCCTTCCGCACCTTCCGAGCCCTCCAATCCGCGCTGAATAAAAAAGGTCGCTCCGTCGAACTCATCATGAACGCGGGTATATTCGATCCCGGTGGCGTCCCCAGTGGACTCCACATCGAAAACGGAAAAGAGCTCCGCCCTATCAATCTCAAATCCGGCTACGGGAACTTCTACCTCAAACCAACCGGTATCTTCTCCATCACCCAAGACGGCACGCCCGCCATCACAGAAACCCAGCACTTCGCCAGTCAAAAAGCCAACCCCGCCCATCTCGCCCTCGCCGTCCAATCCGGCCCCCTGCTCCTCAACCAAGGTAAAATCCACCCAAAGTTCTTACCTAACTCGCAAAGTAAACTCCATCGCAACGGCGTCGGCATCCGTTCATCCGACCAAAAAATTATCTTCGCAATCTCCGATTTCCAACCCCAAACCAATCGCGTTAATCTTCACGGATTCGCACGTCTCTTCCAACACCTCGGATGCGAAAATGCCCTCTTCCTCGACGGCGATCTCTCACAGATGGTCGTTTCTCCTAACGGACCCATTCCATCCGGCAATCACCTCGGCGCTCTCATCACCATTACCAATCCTGTTTCCCGCACCTCCAAGTAACTCAGTACACGGCACCCAACCGCCACTCCTCCATCAACCCCCTATCCCCAACCAAAATCCTCCTCGAAGGGGCAGATCTCTCCCCTCCGTTCTCTAACACCTGCCCGATTTTCACTGGATTTCCAGCGCCGACGTGGCAAATTTCCCCTACCGGCTCGCGCTCCCCCCCGGCTGCGGCGTCCCATTTCCCATGCGCCCATCTCACCCCAGTATTTTCCCGCTACTCCCCACTTTCGCGGCCACTCTCGCCGTTTTCACGCTCGCTGCCTGCCAGAAAAAAGCACGCGCCCCCTACGAATGGGAGTTCCGCTCCGGTAAAACATGCTTCGTCCGGGCCGACGGCACTGCTGTCGCCCCACGCAAAGCACCCGCCGCCGTCCACCGCGCCACCGTCGCCGGAAATCGCATCCACGGACGCCCCTACCGCTGGGGCGGCGGCCATCGCAAAGTCGAAGACTCCGCCTATGATTGCTCCGGAGCCGTCTCATACACCCTCATCCACGCCGGCCTCCTCGATGCTCCCACCACTTCCACCGCCCTCAAAACTTACGGCAAACCGGGCCACGGAAAATACATCACCATCTACGCCAAATCCGGTCACACCTTCATGACCGTCTGCGGCCTCCGCTTCGACACCGGATACGGCCGCGGTGCCAAAGGCCCCCGTTGGCACACCACTCCTCGCCCCACCAAGGGCTACGTCGTTCGCCATCCCCCCGGCCTCTGATGCCAGCTGACAGACCCCGCTCCTCCTGAACCTCAAGGGTCAACCGTGAGCCCCAACTCCAACTGATCCTCACCTCCGATCGACCACGCATCCCACCCTCGCCGCCGCAAGTCCGCCGCAAATTCACGCGTCGCCCCGTGCACCGTCAACACCCGATTAGGCGACACTCTCTCAACGTATCCCACCAACCCGTCATAATCCGCATGATCGGATAGCGGAATCACTTCATCGACTCCAAAACGGGCTCGGGCCGATTCGTCCATCCCCCATCCCGACACCATTGCGGTCCGAATCCGCCCCAATGACTTCACCAGTCCAGATCGTAGCGCCGTCGGCGGAAAAATAACCACCCGCCCCGCCGCCCTCGTCTCATCAAAACGCTCCCAACGCGGAAAGCGATAACCCATCTCTTCATACAATCGCGTCACCCCCGCCACCGCATCATGCAACATCACCCCCTCTTCCATACCCCCCTCCAATAAGGCATGGATCTCCTGCGCCTTCCCCAACGAATAGCCCAACAACAATGGCGTCCGCCCCTCCGAAAAAGCCCGCAATACAAATTGCCAAATCGCCGCCTGCGCCTCCTCCGTCGTCGGCATTCGATACCGTGGCTTCCCAAATGTCGTCTCCATCACCAACAAATCCGCCCGCCGCCACTCCGCTCGCTCCGCCACAGGATCCCCACGCAACTTGAAATCACCCGTATACAACAAACTCGCCCCATCCTCCAAGCGCTCCACATACAATTGTGCCGATCCTAGCACATGGCCGGCCGGGAGAAGGCAAAACCGAAACCCTCCCTCTTCCCACTCCTCACCAAACGCCCGCACATCCAGCCGCGCCTTCCCCACTCCAAATCGAGCCGACACCAAGCGCCCCGTCGCTTCAGAACAAATCATCCGCTCATGCCGCCCCACATGATCCCCATGCGCATGCGACACAAATCCACACGCCCGCGGACGCCGCCCGTCCAGCCACCACCCCGCTTCCGGCATCGACAACCCTCCCCGCCCCAAGACCTCGATAAATCGCTCTTTTGCCTTCACTTTTTCCGCTTTTTCCCCATACTATCAAGGCTGGCAGGGGCTGGCCACCGAACAAACACTACCTCACACAACTCCTTCGCGCCCTGAAATCCACGTTGACTCACCCCGAGGACGACAGTCTATTATCACCAGCGTCTTCCATGAAGAACCTCGTTCGCCATATCCTGCCCGCCACCTTGAGCCTCATCGTCGCCTTCCTCGTCGCGCTTGCCCCGCACTCCGCCCGCGCCGAAACCAAAATTACCAAGGTCAAAAAATATCATCTCACCGAGGACGCGGCCAAATACCGCGGCGCTATCGATCAGATGATCAGCTTCGAACGAAAATATCGCCTCTGGGGAACCGTCACCCAAGAAGAACGAAACGCTCGCTTGGGCCAATACTTCACCTTCATGTGGAGAACCAAAGACAAATCCACTCCCGCTACCATCCGCTTCGAATACCGCCAACAAGCCACCAATGCCGAAATCCTCGTCCGAGAAGTCGAGGTCACCAATGTCAAAGGCCTTAACTCAACCGATGTCAATATCATCGGCGAAGAATATGCCGCTAACGGACAAGTTATGTCCTGGCGCGCCTCCATTATCCGAGGCGGCCAAACCGTGGCCTCCGCCCAGTCTTTCTTGTGGGAATAGCCAATCCCACGACCCCGATGCCCTCGCTCTCCATCTCCGAACGGATCGCCGCCTCTCGTAATGCCCGGCTTCTCCTCGAACACATCGCGGCAGTCCCTTCCTAACCAAAGTGCAACCAAACGGAGATCAAGGCGCAACTATCCTCGCCGGCCAGTTCAATAACGTCGTGTGGGTCCGCGTTGAAGGAAAAGGGAGCTTCAAAAATAGCCCCGAACTCAAAAAGTTCGCCACCGCCATGATCGATCGAGGACACCTGAACCTCGTCGTCGACCTCAAAAACTGCCCCGTCATGGACTCCACCTTTATGGGCACCCTCACCGGCATCGCCCTCAACCTCAAAAGCGCCCCCCAAGGCTCCCTCCAGGTCATCAACCCTAACGAACGCAACCGCCAACTCCTCGAAAGCCTCGGCCTCGACCAAATCTTCCACCTCGACGTCGATGGCTCTACCTGGAAACAAGAACGCTCCCTCGTCGAAGATAACCTCCTCAAATCCCTCCCCCCCACACATATCAAAAAAGAAGAACACTCCGAGCTCGTCCTCGAAGCACACGAAGACCTGTGCAAAGCCAACGACGATAACGTCCGCCGATTTAAAGACGTCATCGATTTCCTTAAGAATGACCTCCAGGATCAATAACCTCGATCAAAAACACTCCCCCCGACGGCCGTCCGCACTCTCACCATCGTGATCGACCCCATCGTCCTCACCGCCGTCCTCGCCCTCGCCCTTCTCGGCGCCCTCGCCGCCCTCGCCCGGCAACGCATCGCCAATAAAAAACTCCAAGCGAAACACGACGCCGTAAACGCCGAAGAACATCGCATGTTCGACTTCCTGCACGGCCTCGGCTCCTCCCTCCAGTCCGATAGCACCTCGCGCGCCATGCACCGCTTTATCGTCACCGGCGTTACTAATGTCGTCGACGCCGAAAATGGCACGCTCTACCTCCTCGATAAATCCGGGAAACAACTCGTCCCCGCCTTCCAAACGAACAATGCTCCCCCCTTCATTGACGTCCCCGCCTCCGTCCTCGCCCGCGCGGACGATAACAAAAATGCCCTCCAAAGCTTCCTCCGCCTCCAGGCAATTCCCCGCAACCACGGCCTCCTCGGCCAAACCGTCGAGTCCGGTAAACCACTCGTCGCCACCGACCTCGCCGCTCTCGCCAATCCCACCCACCCACACCTCGATACTCTCCAAAAGGAAGTCCCCATCATGATCGCGCCCCTCGTCTACGGCGATGTCGATATCGGCGCCATCGCCGTGTCCGGTAAGAAAAATGCCTCGGAATTCACCAACAACGACTTCGATGTCTTCCAATCCATCGCCGAACAGTCATCCGTCGCCCTCGGAAGTGCCCTCATACACCGAGAAGCACACGAGAAAAAACAACTCGAAAACGAAATCCGCAACGCATCCGAAATCCAAAAAATCCTCCTCCCTGATACCGCCCCCGCCATCGACAAATACATCGTCAGCGCCATGAATTACCCCGCAAAAATCGTCAGCGGGGACTACTTCGATTATATCCGCGTCGACGATCACCACTGGGGACTCGTCATCGGCGATGTCTCGGGTAAAGGCATCCCCGCCTCCCTCATCATGGCCATGTGCCGAAGCGTCATCCGCGTCCACGCCGAAAATAATACCAATCCTCACGACGTCCTCTGCGCCGTCAATCGCGCCCTCTCCCCAGATATCCGCGAAGACATGTTCATTAGCATGGCCTACGTCTTCCTCCGTGACTACTCCGATGACGTCACCCTCGTCCGCGCCGGCCACGATCCCCCCATGCTCTTCCGGAAAAACACCGGCCAAACCGAACTCCTCAAACCCCCCGGACTCGCCGTCGGAATCGATGGCGGCGATGTCTTTAACCGCGTCACCGAAGTCCAAACCTTCAAAATGGATTCCGGCGATTGCCTCCTCCTCTACACCGATGGTGTCAATGAAACCCTCAACCCCGATGGCGACGAATTCGGCCTCCCCGCCCTCCAACACTCCCTCGAAGCCTCCGCCAGCCAAGGCGCCAAGGCTATTGTGGAAAATATCGCCGATGATCTCCGCGCCTTTATGGGCGATACCGCCCAAAACGACGACATCACCTTGATTGCCGTCGAAAAACGTTGAATATTCCCGCTCCCCGGCTCGTCCGCCCCCTTCGCGCCGATAGCACGCTCACGGTATGAACGAAACCGAAAAACCAGAATCCATCAACGATCCCGTCTTCCAGGATGACGCGGAAGAACCCCAAGAGCATCTCGCACCCGAAGACACCGAAGAGCAGACGCCTGCCTCGGGTGAGGTGGAAGATGAACTCGACCCCCTCGCCCAACTCGAAGGCGACCTCGCCAAATGGAAAGACCTCGCCCTCCGCAGCCAGGCCGACCTCGACAATTATCGCAAACGCATGGCACGCGAAAAAGCAGACGCCATCCGGTTTGCCAACGCAGAACTCATCCAGGATCTCTTCCCCGTTCTCGATAACTTTAAACTCGGACTCGACGCCGCACGCACCGAGTCCGAAGACTCCACCATTTTCAAAGGCATGGAAATGATCTTGAAACAGTTCGATGACTTCCTTGCCGCCCACGGCGTTACCGAGGTCGCCGGTGAAAACACCGCTTTCGATCCCAACCTCCACGAAGCCATCGCTCACATCCACCACAACGATGTCCCGGAAGGTCACATCGCCGAAGTCCAACGAAAAGGCTACCAGCTCAACGACCGACTCCTCCGCGCTCCCGCCGTCGTCGTCTCCAAAGGCCCGGAAACAATCTGAGCCCAATTCGTAATTCCTAGTTACTAATTTCTAATTCGCAGGCACTGCGTCCCATGTCCCAACGCGACTACTACGAAATCCTCGGAATCACTAAAGAAGCCTCCGGTTCCGAAATCAAAAAGGCCTACCGCAAACTCGCCGTCGAATATCATCCGGATAAAAACCCCGGAGACGCCGTCGCCGAAGAAAAATTTAAGGAATGTGGCGAAGCATACGAAGTCCTCAGCGACGAGGATAAACGCGCAGCGTATGACCGCTTCGGCCACGCCGCCTTCACCGCAAACGCCCGCACCGGCGGCGCGGGAGGCGGGGGCGGCTTCGGAGGCTTCCACGACCCCTTCGATATCTTTCGCGAAGTCTTCACCGGAGGCGGCGGTGGCGGCGGCGCCGGCGATATCTTCGAACAGTTCTTCGGCGGAGGCGGTGCCCGCGGCGGCTCCGCTCGCAGTGTCAGCCGACGGGGCTCCGATCTCAGATACGATCTAGCCATCACCCTCGAAGAAGCCGCATTCGGTATCGAAAAGGAACTCGAACTCGAAAAACTCAACATCTGCGACACCTGCAACGGTTCCGGCTCCGCGTCTAAAGACGGCGGCACCTCAAACTGCGCCACCTGCGGCGGCACCGGCGCCATCATCTCATCGCGCGGCTTCTTCCAAGTCCAACAAACCTGCCCCACTTGCGGCGGCACCGGCCAAACCATCGCCGACCCCTGCAAACGCTGCGACGGTGCCGGTCGCTTCCAAAGCACCACCCGTATCAAAATCAAAATCCCGCCCGGTATCGCCGACGGCTCGCGCATCCGCGCCTCCGGAAACGGAGATGCCGGCTCCCGCGGCGGCCCTCCCGGAGACCTCTACGTCGCCATCCATATCCGCGAACACGATGTCTTCGACCGCGAAGAAAACGATCTCTACTGCGAAGTCCCCCTCTCCTTCGGCAAAGCTGCCCTTGGCGGCGAACTCACCGTCCCCACGCTCGAAGGAAAGGCCTCCATCAAAATCCCCCACGGCACCCAGTCCGATACCATCTTCCGCCTCCGCGATAAAGGCATCCAAGACGTCCACACCGGTCGCAAAGGCGATCTCCTCGTCCGCGTCCAGGTCGAAGTCCCCACCAAACTCAATTCCGAACAAAAAGAAGCCCTCCAAGCCTTCACCGAATCCATCGGCGAAGAAAATTCTCCCATCCACGAATCCTTCCTCGAAAAAGCCAAAAACTTCTTCAAATAAAAGCTAATCGCTACCTGCTCACCGCTAAACGCTAAAAAGTGTCCCTCCCGCGCTTCTACATCCCACCGCAATCCTGGAACCCCGATGCCCTCATCCTCCCTCAGGACGAAGCCAAGCACGCCCTCTCCGCCCTCCGCCTCACTCCCGGCGAAAGACTCGTCGCCTTTAACGGTCAAGGACACGAAGCCACCGCCGAAATCGCCGCCGTCGACGACAAACAACCCACGCTCAATACCCTCAACTCCACCCGCACCGATCCCCTCCCCCTTAAACTCGTCCTCGGCCAAGCCATCCCCAAAGGAAAAAACATGGATCTCATCGTCCAAAAAGCCACCGAGCTCGGCGCCCACACCATCCTTCCCATCCTCTCCGAACGCACCATCGTCCAACTCGACCCCGCCGAAGCCAAGACCAAACAAAACAAATGGCAGCGCACCGCCATCGAGGCCTGCAAGCAATCCGGCCAAAATTGGCTCCCCGTACTTGCCCCTCCTCAGACCCTCGGGGCCGCCCTAAAACTCTTCTCAAACCAACCGCGTACCCTCCTCCTCATCGCCTCCCTCACCCCGGGCACCCGACACCTCAAGGAAATCCTAGCGGAATACCACGATCTCCATGGACCCGATCGCCCCGAGACCGCCGTGATCCTCATCGGCCCCGAAGGCGACTTCACTCCCGCCGAATACAACCTCGCCCGCACCTCCGGCTGTCAGCCTCTCTCCCTGGGCCCCATTATCCTCCGCACCGAAACCGCCGCCTTCCACGCCCTCTCCATCCTCGGATACGAACTCTTCCACTCCCCCTCCGCCCAATAAAGTAGGGACGTTCCTCCGGATCCCCAGCAAGGGGCGAACCACGAGAGCCCCCGCCAACGACGCTTCCAGGTCTCAAGCGCCACGCGTGCTACCGCTCCGTCAACGCCTTGCGATAATTCACCACCGCGTCCGCAATCGCATTCGCCATCACCCCGCGATACGTCGACGACGCGCAAAGTTTCCCCTCCACCGGATGCGTGAGAAAACCGCTCTCAAACAAAATCGCCGGCTTGTTAATCCCCCGTAACACCGCCCAACGCGCCCGCTTAATCCCACGATCAACCGGCGCCTCTTGGCCCAAAACTTCCTGATGCTCCTTCACTTGGTGCAACACGCTCGCGTGTATCGCCGTCGCCAGTGCGATGTTCTCCGAGTCCCGCCCGTTGCCCTGAAAACTCAAGTTGTCCGTCGACCGCGCCCCATAAGCCGACGAAGTCCCCTGCGGAGACAACGCATACGTCTCAATCCCCTTCGCCGACCGATTCCCATAATTGAAATGCACACTAACAAATAACGCATTCGGAATCCGATTCGCGATCTGAACTCGCTCATTCAGTGTCAAAAACTTGTCCGTGTCCCGCGTCATCTCCACCTTGAACCCACGCGCCACCAACTCGCTCTTAAGCTGCTTCGCCATCGCCAACGCCAGGTCTTTCTCCCGACCGTAAGTACTCGTCGCCCCCGAATCATGACCCCCATGACCTGGATCTAGTATCACCGTCGTGATGTCACCCCGCTCGGCGATATACTCCGGCCGCAACACCGGATCAATCAACTTCACCACATCCAATCGCGAAAACATGGTCTTCCCCTCATGCACCAAAACTGGATAACTCAAAATGAACCGAATTTTGTTGATGTACAAGTCGTCCCGCCCCTTCGTCGCCCGCATCTCCAAGGTCGGCGCCCGAAACACAATGTCGCTGCCCTCTTCTTCCAAGGTCTGGAACCGATAAAACTCATGGATGTTCTCGGCCGACACATAGTCCCGGTTCTGATACGTCACCACATCCCACTCAAACCCCAAAGCCTCCCGGTCCAGAAAACAAAACCACACCACCCCCATCATGACCGTCCCCCGCAGCCACCATCCCATTCCCGCTGATCTCGCTCTCCCGGTCGCAATCATGATAATTCCATGGCCGCACACGATAGCAAACCCCCCTCACTTTTCAATCCCAGTGCCACGGGCATCCTGCCCGTGATCGAACGCCTCATCCCTCAGACCCCCTTCCACCCCCCGAAATCCTCACCCCTCATTCCTCACCAACACCCACCCGTCCCCAATGCACCCTATCCCACACCTATCCCACACCGGCCCCTCGCCATCTTCCTATCTCTAACAATAAAAACCGACCCCTCCCTTCCGGGCACAGCAGCGCTGGCACCCAACCCCACCCTTTACTTTCCCTCGCCCCTCCAAGATATTGGCCCCTCCAAAAAATGCCCGATTCAAACTCAGAAGAAATCTCCAAAGCCTACGAGCCCACCGCCGTCGAAGAAAAATGGTATGCTCGCTGGCTCGATTCGAACGCCTTCCGCGGCGCCGAAAATATCCCCAATTCCCAAGCACCCTATTCCATCGTCATCCCCCCTCCTAACGTCACCGGCGTCCTCCACCTCGGCCACGTCCTCAATAACACGATCCAGGATATTCTCGCCCGCCGCGCCCGCCAAAATGGCCAGCCCGTCCTTTGGCTCCCCGGCACCGACCACGCCGGGATCGCCACCCAGGCCGTCGTCGAACGCGAACTGAAAAAACACGAAAAACTCTCCCGCCACGACCTCGGCCGCGAAAAATTCCTTAAACGCGTCTGGTATTGGAAAGAGTAAAAAGGCGACACCATCATCAAACAACTCAAACGCCTCGGCTGCTCCTGTGACTGGTCGCGCGAGCGCTTCACTATGGACCCCGAATACATCAAGTGGGTCCAACACGTCTTCGTCGACCTCTTCAACAAAGGACTCATTTACCGCGGTAAACGCATGGTCAACTGGTGCCCCAAAACCCTAACCGCCATCTCCGACGAAGAGGTCATCCCCACTCCGCAAAAATCAAAACTCTACTACATGCGCTACGCCGTCGCCGGTGAACCGGGACGCTTCGTGGAAATCGCCACCACCAGACCCGAAACACTCATGGGCGACACCGCCGTCGCCGTAAACCCAAACGACAAACGATACGCCGACCTCGTGGGGAAAACCGCCGTCCGCCCCTTCCCCGAAACGGAAATCCCCATCATCGCCGATGAACACATCGACCCCGAGTTCGGCACCGGCGTGCTCAAAGTCACCCCCGCCCACGATAAAGCCGACTACGAAATCGGCCTCCGCGCCAATCTCGAGATCATCGATGTCCTCCACCCCGATGGCCGCATCAATTGCCCCGAATGCCCCGACCTCGACGGCCTCGACCGCTTCGAAGCCCGCGACAAAGCCACCGAAAAACTCGAATCCATGGGGCTCCTCGACAAAGTCGACGACTACGAAAACACTGTCGGCTTCTCCGAGCGCGGCCACGTCCCCATCGAACCACGCCTCTCCATGCAGTGGTTCCTCAAATACCCCTCCGTCAAAGAAGCCACCGACGCAGTCGCCCATAACAACATCGTCATGCGCCCCGAACGCTGGCGCAAAACCTACCTCCACTGGATGGAAAATATCCAGGACTGGTGCATCTCTCGACAACTCTGGTGGGGCCACCGCGTCCCCGTCTGGTATCAAAAAGAGAAAGCCGGCGCCCTCAAAAACGCCGAATCCCTCGACTCGTCTCATGCCGCGGACCTTCACGTTTCCACTGAACCTCCCACCGATCCCGAAAATTGGGTCCAAGACGACGACGTCCTCGACACTTGGTTCTCCTCATGGCTCTGGCCCTTCGCCACAATGGAGACTGTCGATCAACACCTCGACCCCGAAAATAATCCCGATGCAACCTCGCGGTGCTTTTATCCCACCTCCGACCTCGTCACCGGTCCCGACATCATTTTCTTCTGGGTCGCCCGCATGATCATGGCCGGCTTCGAATACAAAAAAGAACTCCCCTTCAAAAACGTTTTCTTCACCGCCCTCATCCGCGATATCCAGGGCCGCAAAATGTCCAAATCCCTCGGCAATTCACCCGACCCCCTCGACCTCATCGCCAAATACGGCGCCGATGGCCTCCGCTTCGGTCTCATGCGCATCGCCCCCCTCGGCACCGATGTCCGCTTCGATGAAAAACAAATCGAAGAAGGCCGTAACTTCGCCAACAAACTCTGGAACGCCGCCCGATACCGCCAAATGGTAGGCGACAATCAAGAGCTAACCGCTAACAGCCAACTGCTAACCGCTAGTCTATCCATCTACGATCTCGACATCCTCGCCAAACTCGACGACCTCGCCACCAATCTCGAAACCGCTTATACCAACTACCGCTTCAACGACGTCGGCCAGCTTCTCTACGAATTCTTCTGGTCCAATTATTGCGACTGGTATCTCGAAGCCGTCAAAAACAACTTCAAACCAGACGCCGATCCCAAACGCAAGACCGCCACACTGACCGTCATGGATACGGTCCTCAGTCGCTTCCTCCAACATCTCCACCCCTTCATGCCCCACATCACTGAAGAACTCTGGGAAAAGATGGGATACGGAAACGGCAACGATTTCCTCATGCTCACCCCTGCCGTTGGTGATTCTGCTGTCCCTGCGATCGCCGATCGCTGTCCTAACCCAGATCAAGCCCGCCAACAAGTGGAAGCGATTTACCAGTCCGCCCGCGTCCTCCGCAACCTCAAGGCCGAATACAACGTCGCCGCCAACAAAAATATTCGCTTCATCATCCCATCCACCGAAACCGCTCCCTGGTCCGAACAAGAACTGAGCACCCTCGCCCTCCTCACCGGGGCAAAGGAAATCGCCACCGATCCATCTTTCCAAGCCGACAAGGGAACGCCCAGCGCCCTTACGCCCATCGGCCAGCTCTTCATGCCTCTCGAAGGCCTCATCGATGTTGAAGCGGAAAAATCGCGCCTCAATAACGAACTCGCAAAAGTCGAAAAAGAATTCTCAAAAGCTCAGGCCAAACTCAACAACCCTAACTTTGTGGAACGAGCCAAACCCGAAGCCGTCACCAAAGCCCGTGCCGACCTCGCTTCCTGGACCGAAAAACGGGAGCAGCTCAACGCCATGATCACCAGCCTCCACTAACAGACTCTCAACGCAAAAAACGTGTGCCCCCCTTGACAGACATTCCCGGGATCGACGAACCCGTCGCCGCACTCCTCGCAGCCGCCAATGTCGCCACCCCCGAAGACTTGGCCACAGAAAACGTCGGCGGCCTCTACGCGCGCCTCTACCAATCCAATGAGGACGCCCAACTCGTCGATGAACTTCCACCTATCGACGAGATCGAGTCGTGGATCGAACAGGCGCAGAACCTCGCCTCTCCCGATCCTGGCTCCGACTCTGACGACGCCAATCCAGAGGCCGAAGGACCGCCTCCGGAGGAACCCGACCCCGAACCACCCCCACGCGCCACCAGCGGACCCCGAGAAACAACCGAACCACCACGGCCTGTAGAAAACGACGCCCCGGAAGTCACCAATACCGGCCGCGCCACCCTGCTCGTCGGTCTCGACGATGAGGCCTGGCTCGAAGCATACGAACAAGCGTCGGAGGCCCCCATCCTCGAGCCCGCCCCGGCCAATGATGATACTCTTCCCGAAACCGGCTCCCGCCGCAAGCGCTTCGAAAAACCCGATCGCCCCATCAACCCACTCGCCTTCCAATCGTCCGTGTCTGAGCGGCCCAAATCCGGTCCCTCCAAGACGACCACAGAAGGCCCAGAAGAAGACCAAAATCTCGGCGGCCACCACTCCGGCCTTCGTTCAAAGTCTCGGCTCCCCACTGAAACAAGCGCACGCATTGCCGCTTCCAGCGAAGACCTTCCTAAACGCGCCCGACGCGGCCTCAAAGTCTCCAACCCAGCAGCCACCACCATTGGGTTCATGGTCGCCCTCGCAACACGCATCCTCGTCATCATCATGCTCGTCGGCACCCCGATCGTCCTCATCTACTTCAACCAATACATGCTCTACTTCGCCGCGATTCCCGCCCTCCTCGTCCTCTTCGCTCTCCTCTACGTCGTTTTCTCCTCGAAAGTGTTCTGCCGCGTCTGCGGCTCCAATGTCCTTATCCCTCAAAAATCCCATAAGCACGAAAAAGCTCACCAACTCTTCGGCTTCGGCTACATCGGCTCCATGGCTCTCCACGGCCTTCTCTTCGGCTGGTTCCGCTGCCCCCAATGCGGCTCCGCCATGCGCATCCGCAAATAAGCGCAAGCCTCCGCTTCGGTCTTTACTCGTCTCCCACGACAGGCAAGGCGACCTATCCCTAAGGAGCCGCTCCCCCGAGCATCGCCACCCAACCAACCAATCTTCCTCCCACCATCCATCTTCCCAACTCCTGCCTCCCTGCCTCCAAATTCCTATTTCCTAATTCCTAATTCCTAATTCCTAATTGGCCGCCAGGCCTCCCCTCCCCTGCCTCCAAATTCAACATTCAAAATTCGCGCGTCCGCGCACTCCCTTTACTGCCAACAAAACCCAAAAAAAGCCCGCGGTCGCGGACGCCATTGTCGGCGTCATCTGCGGTCAAAACCCGCCCCCCCCACCAACCAACTGATTCCCAATCGCCCACAGGCCTACTCCTGTGCCTCCTCCCCCTGCGTAACTGCGCGACTGCGCAACTCCCCATCAATTCAACATTCAACATTCAAAATTCGCGCATCCGCGCGCTCACTCTCGCTCCCGCGAATCCATCACAATCGTCACCGGCCCATCATTCACCAACGCCACCTTCATCATCGCCCCAAACTCCCCCGACGCCACCCGCCCCGCCCCCAGCTCCCCCCGCATCACTTCCAAAAATCGCTCATACAACGGCACCGCCTGCTCGGGACGCGCCGCTTTCTCAAAAGACGGACGCGTCCCCTTCTTCACCCGCGCATGCAAGGTAAACTGACTCACCACCAATACCGCCCCTCCCAAATCCACCAACGACCGATTCATCAATCCCTCCTCGTCCCCAAAAATTCGCATACCCAAAATCTTACGCACTAACCAATCCACATCATCCTCCTCATCCCGCTTCTCAATCCCTAACAAAATAACATATCCTGCTCCGATCTCACCCCTCACCCGCCCTTCCACGGTCACCCCCCCCACCCCAAACCCCGGCCTTACCCCACACAAACCCCCTACCAATCCCACCACCCCCACCCCCGCCAAACCCAATACACACGCCCCCCCTCCCC
>JBCDBW010000103.1:0-15817 GCA_039182965.1 Verrucomicrobiota bacterium | reverse complement strand
CGGGGCCGGGGATTTTGGCGATTGCAGCGGGAAAGTTGGGGGCGCGACGGGTGGAGGCTTGTGATTATGATCCGCATGCCATTCGGGTGGCTTCAGCGAACGTGGACCGGCATGGCGAGCAGGGGGTGGTGCGGTTGCGGCAGCGTGATGTTTTGGCTTGGGAGCCGGCGAAGAAAGCGTGCTATGACTGTGTAACGGCGAATTTGTTTAGCGATGTCTTGTCGGCGAGTTTTGGGAAGATTGCCGACGTGTTGCGGCCGGGCGGGGTAGTGATTGCGTCTGGCATCCTCGTGGAGCAATCGGAGAGTTGTTTGCGGGCGGCGCGGGCGGCGGGATTGGAGATTGAGGCGGTCAAGCGGAAGGGGAAATGGGTGACTTTCAGGGCCAAACGTGCCGCTTGACCGCAGAAGCGGTCGTTGGAGCGCCGGCCTTCGTTGTTCGCTTCGGACGGACGGGGCTTTTTAGGGTGGCGGCTGGCCTTGGAGGGTGACGGGCGCTTCGCGATTGTGGAGGAGCGCTGCTCTCCTTTTGGGGTGTTGAGGAAGAGGGTCAGCCGAAGGGGGGAGGATGACGAGATTTCTGCTTGCGGGGAGGGGGGTTTGCGTTGAAGGATTTGTCCCCGCCTTTCCGGGCGGCCGGCGTCGAATTCATCACCCAGTTTCCCGGAGGCCGGGAATGCTAGGAATGGGCGATTCGATGAACAGCGACTCAAGCGAGGGAGGCGAATTGGCTTATGCGGTGGTTTCTTCGCACTCGATCGTAAAATCGCGGACAGGAAACATCTTGTCTCGGTTGATTTCACGTTCGGAATTGGAGTTGGTATCGGGGTCGGTTTTTTCGCCTAGTCGGGCATTGGCGGAGCGATATGCGGAGCTGATATTGGAAGGGGGCGAGACTGGGGATGGGGCGCGTGAGATGTTGGCGACCTATTTGCGGGCGACTTTTGTCGATGTTGAGGAGGATGAAGCGGGGTTCCGTCGCCGCGTTTTGATGTTGGTTTTTCGGGGGAACGATGCCGTGGGGCGATTGAAAGCAGTGGTGGGTGAGATTGCTCCTCAGGGTGAGGGGGGCGAGACGATTCGTGACACGTATGGGGAGTTAATTTTGGATGAATCCGGGGCGGTGGTTTTTTATGAGCCGGCGGTCTTGATTGCGGAGACGCGGGACGAAGTGCGTGGTCACCTGGAATTGTGGGCGAAATACTCGGACAAAGATGCGGGAATTCGTGAGGGGGCGGCGGCGGCGACGGCGTCGTGTGATGAGTCGGGGTGCATGGAGAAGACCTTGGTTTTGATCAAGCCGGACAACTTTTGTTATCCGAACATTCGGCCCGGGGCATTACTGGATGTTTTTTCGCGGACGGGGTTGTGTTTGATTGGATTTCGAGTTCTCCGGATGAGTGTGGCACAGGCGGAGGCGTTTTACGGGCCGGTCTTGCCGGTGCTACAGGAATTATACCGCGATCGTTTGTGTGAGCCGGTGCGGGCTTATTTGGACGAGCGCTTCGAGGTGGATTTGCGGGATGAGGATTGGGAAGAGTTGGCGCATGCGGTGGGGCCGGTCTTGGGGCGGAATCATTGGGAGAAGCTGGTGGCCTTTATGTCGGGGAGGCGACCAGGGGACGTGGTGTTGGAGGGGGGCGACAAGAAGGAAGCGGGGTCGCAGCAAGCGATTGCATTAGTGTATGAGGGGGTGGACGCGGTGCGAAAGATCCGCGAGGTGTTGGGGCCGACCGATCCGGCGAAGGCGCCGGCGGGGACGATTCGGCGGGAGTTTGGGAGCACGGTTATGATCAATGCGGCGCATGCTTCGGACTCACCGGAGAATGCGGATCGGGAGATGGGTCTGGTCGGGATGACGGAGAATCATTTCCGGCAAACGGTTGAGCAATTTTATCGAGTGGGCAGTGAGGACGGCGAGGGAGTGGGCGTCGTGAAAAAGCTACAAAATCTCTTTCATTAGGCGGGCAATTCCGCTTTAACACCGAACCCAATTGAACCTTAGAAAACACGACTCATGGACTTGATTTCATCACGAATTGCGGAGATTCCGCCATCGCTTACCCTTTCGATCAGCAGCCAAGCGAAGGCGATGAGGGATGCGGGCAAGGATGTGTGTGGCTTTGGAGCGGGTGAGCCAGACTTTGACACGCCGGATCATATCAAGGCGGCGGCGATTGAGGCACTGGGGGAGGGGAAGACGAAGTATACGCCGAGTTCGGGGATCCCCGAATTGCGTGCAGCGATTGCGGCCAAGTTTCTTGCAGACAACAGTGTGGAGTATCGACCGGAGCAGGTGGTGGTGAACTGCGGCGCCAAGCATTCTTGTTTCAATGCGATGTTGGCGGTGTTGGAACCGGGAGATGAGGTGATTATTCCGGCGCCTTACTGGCTGAGTTATCCGGAGATGGTGCGGATGGTGGGAGCGGAGCCGGTGTTTGTGGAGACCAAGCGTGAGAACGGCTGGAAGATTACGCCGGCGGAATTTGAGGAGGCGATGAGTCCGAAAACGAAGATGATCATCATCAACACTCCGGGCAATCCTACGGGGGCGGTCTATACGAAGGATGAATTGGCGGCGTTGGGGGAAGTGGCCACCTATGAAGACATCGTCATTTTGTCGGACGAGATTTATGAGAAACTGGTGTATGGCGAAACCGAGCACGTGAGTATCGCATCGATCAGTGATGAGTTGTATGATTTGACGATCACGGTGAATGGTTTCAGCAAGGGGTATGCGATGACTGGGTGGCGTTTGGGCTATGTGGCGGCGCCGGGGCCGATTGCGACGGCGATTGGGACGATTCAGAGTCATTCCACTTCGAATCCGACGTCATTTGCGCAGTATGGTGCGGTGGCGGCATTGGAGGGGGATCAGACGGTGGTGTCTGACATGCGTGAGGAGTTTGATATTCGTCGTCAGTATATGCTAGGGCGACTGCAAGCGATCAACAACATCGAAGTGGTGGAGCCGCATGGCGCGTTTTACTTCTTGGTGGGGATTGGTCAGATGGGCCTTACGAGCGTGAACTTGGCCGAAAAATTACTGGCCCGCTATGAAGTGGCGGTGGTGCCTGGGGTGGCCTTTGGTGATGATGCAACCATCCGCTTTAGTTATGCGACGGGGCTGGACGTGATCAAGGAGGGTTTGGACCGCTTTGAGGACTTTTGCAAGAGTCACTGAGCGCCCTTGAGCGGTCGGACAGTTGCTTTCAGGTTGATTGGTTGAGGGACCAATCGTATGGCATGAACTTTACGGGTGTGTCCGCGGGGATCTTTTCGGTCCGGTATTGGTTGAGGTAGGCGACGAGGTTTCCGTTGTCGAAGTCGTCACGATACCAATCGAAGATTTCAGACAGGCAGAGAGTATTGTTAGAGAGTTGGAGGCCGTGGGGGTTATGGTTAAGGTATTTCTTGGTGAGAAGCGTCAATGTTTGGTTTAGAGTGTCGGCTTGGAAGGGGAGGCTGTGGAGGGGCGGGCAGCTGGTGCTGGCGCAGTTCAGGGCGAAGTGGATGCGGGGTTCGTTGAAGCGTTTGCGGATGATTTTATTTTCGAGATCGCTGAAGGAGAGTTTTTTGCCGGCGACGGTGATTTTGTTCCAGCGGAAGAATTTGGCGCGGCCGAGGGCGGAGCCATTCCCGGGTCCCTTGGTGGGGTAATCGGCGAGGATTTCGGCGAGGATATTGGCGTTATACGCATTGAGGTAGAACGCGAGAATTTCATCGGGAGAGCGAGCTGTGAGGTCTGCGCTTGCGATGGCGGCGGTAATGGAGAGGAGAGCGGCCCGGTCGTCTCGGTTGGTATGCCAGGCCTGGTAGTTCACTCCGGTGGGGGAGACGTATTTTTGGAGGAGTTGATTGTATTGGGATTGCCAGGCGTGGGCGACTGGGGAGAGGGTGATAGTGAGGAGGGTGACAGCGATGGCGAGTAGAGGTAGGCGGTGTCGTGGGGAGGTTCGGGAGTTCGTCATCACACCATGTGAGACGGGCTACGGAGTGTTTTTATTGCGTGTAAAGACGAAGGTAGGAGATGGCCTCAGAGTTTGTGGGCGAAGGAGTCGTTGGTTTTGACGGACTGGACGAAGGCGGCGAGGAGGTCGATGACGTTTTGGATGTCGTTGTAATCGGCCATTTCGACGACGGAATGCATGTAGCGGAGGGGGAGGGAGACGAGGGCGGCGGGGATGCCCTCGCGGACGTGGTAGATTTGGTCGGTATCGGTCCCAGAATATCGGGAGGAGGACTCGTGTTGGAGGGTTATCTTTGATTTTTTGGCGCAATCCATCAGTCGTTTGACGACATTGGGATGGTTGGCGGTACCGTGAGTGACCGAGGGGCCGCCGCCGAGGGTGACTTTACCGTGTTTTTTGTGGTCGATATCAGGCGAGTCCGTGGCGTGGGTGACATCGAGGACGACGGCGACGTCGGGGTTGAGGCGATGGGCGATCATCTTGGCGCCGAGGCCACCGATTTCTTCGTGGACGGCATTGACGGCGTAGACGGTGGCGGCGGGAGGGGTCTTCAGTTTGGAGAGTTTGGAGAGGACTTCGGCGATGATGAACCCGCCGATGCGATTATCGAGGGCACGTCCGACGATGCGATTCTTTCCGAAGGGTTCCGCAGCGTCTTGATACACGGCGGGGTGGCCGACGCGGAGACCGAGTTTTTCGACGTCTTTTTCATTTGCAGCGCCGAGATCGACATAGAGTTCGTGGATGTGCGGAACTTTCTCGTTCGTTTTATTTTCGCGGATGTGAATCGCGGTATTTCCGATGATGCCGGGGACGGGTCCTTTCTCTCCGAGAAAGATGACCCGGCGTCCGCGGGCGGTGGCGTGGTCGCTGCCGCCGATGCGATCGATGTGGACGAAGCCTTCCTTGCTGATGTGTTTGATGATGAAGCCGATTTCGTCGGCGTGGGCTTCGAGCATGATGGTGGGGCCGTTTTTTTTGCCTTGAAGAGTGGCCCACGTGTTGCCGTAGGAATCGATGTCGACGGTGTTCGCGAATTTTTTAGCGTAGGTGGACCAGGTGCGTTGGCCTTCCAGTTCGAAGCCGGTGGGGCTGGGCGTATTGAGGAGTTGATAGAGGAATTTTTTGGCAGTGGCGTTCATTGGTAGGGAATGGAACCACTAATTCGCTGCAAGCGACACTCATTTTTGAGGCTTAAATTGGCGGAACGGCCGATATCATTTGGGAGCCTTGTGGAGGATCCAAGTGAGGGCTAGCGAGGGTGAGGTAGCGGAGTGAGGGATATTTAAATCACGAAAGCATTCGAATGGATATGAAATTTGGGGAGCGGCATGAGTGATTGAGTCGAGTGGGTTTGACGTGGGATCTTGTTGGGGATTCTTGGAGCTCAGTGATGATGCACCGGGCGGGGTCTTCGTGTGCGCCGGAGACTAGCGAGGGTGGCAGCGTTGGGGGAGTGGGCATTCGGTGAGAGTGCGCCACTGTGGCGGAGGTAAGGAGGCGTGCCGTCGCTTTGGGAGGAGGCTTGTTATTGCGGATTGGAAGCGGGATAGTCTGAGAGACTTACGTTGAGGCGTTCGATGACGACCTTGGCATCGGGGGAGGGCTTGAATTGCACGACGGCGGGGAAGTTGTCGCCATCGGGGAGGGGTGCATCGGAGAGGAGCACGTCGCCTGACTTGGTAAAGGTCAGTTTGGTTGGATTGGCTCGGTCTCCGGCGATGACGTTGACGGTTTGGTCGGTTACCGGGATGATTTTGTCGCTATCATCGACGAAGGTGATTTGGACTTTCCGGTCTTTTGTAACAAGGAACTCGGCGTGGGGTTCTAAGGAGAAAAAGAGTTTTCCACCGTTGGGGCCTTTTCTAGCGGGAGAGTGATCATGGTCATGTCCATGCTCGTGGCTGTGACCATGATCGTGTCCGTGCTCGGCGTGTTCATCGCCGTCGTGTTTCTCTCCGGGGTCGTGATCTTTTTCGCCCTCGTCGTGATGGGCGTCATGGTCGTGATCGTGATCGTGATCGTGATCGCCGTGGGAGTGACTATGTTGATCGCAGCCATAGGTTAGGAGGCTGACGGTGATGAGGCAGGCCGGGAGAATGAGGCGGATGGGTTTCATGGACGTGATTCCTTTTTTACTTGGTTTTTGGAGAAAGGCAATGAGTTAGCGAGCGATCACGAGGTGGCGGCGGCGTTGGAGCGGACGGCTTTCTTTGCGGCCCTTTTACCGAAGAGATAGAAGACGGCAGGGGTGACGCCGAGGCCGAGGAAAGTGGAGGTGACAAGGCCGCCGACGATCACGACGGCGACGGGGTGGAGGATTTCTTTTCCGGGTTTATCGGCGGCGAGGAGGAGTGGTATGAGGGCGCCGCCGGCGGAGAGGGCGGTCATCAGGACCGGGACGAGTCTTTCCAGGGTACCGCGTTCCACGAGTTCGCGGGAGAAGGATTCGTTTTCGTGGCGCATCATGTGGAGGTAATGGGAGATCATCATTACGGAGTTGCGGGCGGCGATACCGGCAACGGCGATGAAGCCGACGAGGGAGGCGATGCTGACGTTATTGATGAGGACGAATGTGAGGAGGACTCCGCCGATGATGGCGAGAGGGATATCGCAAAGCACTTGAGCAGCGAAGACGGGGGTACGGAAGTAGGTGAAGAGGAGGAAGGCGATAATGACGAGGACGCAGGCGGAGAGGATTACGATGCGGCGGGCGGCGTCTTCCCGGGCCTGGAACTCCCCTTCGAAACTGACGCGATAGCCATCGGGGATGGCGACGTCTTTGGTGACTTGTTTTTGGAGATTGAGGACGAGGGAATTCAGGTCACGTTCGGTGGGGTTAATGCTGACCACGAAGCGGCGGGAGGTATTTTCGCGCTGGATGACGTTGGGGCCCCCGGCTTCCCGGATATCGGCGACCAGTTGGAGGGGGATGCGTTGGCCGGAGGCGGTATTGATATAGATATCTCCGAAGCGTTCCGGGGATTCGCGCCAGGCTTCGGGGAGGCGGAGGACGAGGTCGATTCTGCGTTGATCTTCGTAGAGTTCGCCGAGGACTTCTCCGCCGATGAGGGCGGAGAGTTGTCGATTGAGTTCGCCCGGGGTGACGCCGTATGCGAGGGCGCGATCGCGGTCGATTTCGATGCGAAGTTGGGGGATGGAGGCCTGTTGTTCGACACGCGCATTTTCGAGGCCGGGGATCTTGCGGGCGACATCCCGGATATCGGTTCCGATGCGGCGGATTTCAACGAGTTCGGGCCCGAATACTTTGATGGCGATTTTGGCGGAGACTCCGGAGAGAGTGTGTCCGATGCGATCGGCGAGGGGTCCGCTGAGGGCGCTGAAGGTGCCGGGGATATTGCGCATTCTGCTTTGGATATCGCGGATGACTTCGCGGCGGGCGCGGCCGCCGGATTCCTGTTTGAAGTCGATATCAAATTCTACAGTGGAAACGGGGACGACGTGGTCGCCGCGCTCGGCGCGTCCGACGCGTCGTCCGACGCGGCGGACTTCGGGGACGTCGAGGAGGAGGCGATCGGCTACGTCGGCGACTTCGTTTACCTGTTTCAAGGACGTGCCCGGGGCGGCGGTCATGGCGACGAGCACGGTTTCTTCCTGGAATTTGGGCAAGAACTCTTTGCCCATGACGGGGTAGAGCGCGAGGGCGGCGGCGAGGAGGATGGCGGCGACGGCGAGGACGGTGAGAGGGGCGTCGAGCGCGAGGCGGAGCCAGGTATTTTTGAAGATGGATTTGAGCGACCGGACGAAGAAGGGGTCGCGATAGGTTGTCTTTGGTTTTGGGTTCAGCAAGAAGGAACAGAGGACGGGGATCACGGTGAGAGAAACGACGAAGGAAGCGGTCATGCTGACAATTGTGGCGACGGCGATGGGAGTGAAGAGTCGGCCTTCGACGCCGGAGAGTCCGAGGAGAGGGAGGAAGACGAGGATAATGAAGAGCGTCGCGTAGAGGATGGAATTGCGGACTTCGGCGGAGGCGTTGGCGATGACTTCGAGTTTGGATTTGGGATGTGGTGACGAGGCGTTTTGCCGGAGGCGACGGTAAACGTTTTCGACGTCGACGATGGCGTCGTCGACGACCATTCCGATAGCGACGGCGAGGCCGCCGAGGGTCATTGAATTGACGCTGATATTGAGGAGGTGGAACACGAGCATCGTGATGGCGAAGGAAAGGGGGATGGCCATAATTGTGATGAACGTGGTGCGGACATTGAGGAGGAAGAGGAAGAGCACGACCACGACGATGAGGGCGCCAAGGACGATGGCTTCTTCGAGGTTTCCGATCGCGTGTTCGATGAAATCGGCCTGGCGGAAGAGGGGGATGACCTCGACATCATCGGGGAGAGAAGCGTTAAGTTCCGTGATGGCGGTTTCGACCGCGGTGGTGAGGGAGCGGGTATCGAAGCCGGGGGACTTGGTGACGGAGAGGATGACGCCGGGGTCGCCATTTACGGCGGCGTCGCCGCGCATGGGTTCGACATCCCAGACAACATCGGCGACATCGGCCAGTGTGATTGGGCGGTCGTTAATGTAAGTGACCACGGTCTGGCCGATGTCGTCGAGGTTGGTGGTCATGGCGAGATTGCGGACCATGACTTCCTTGGGGCCGGACGTGAGGAAACCGCCGGTGGAGTTCAGGGCGGCTTCGGCGGCGGCATCGCGGACATCGTCGAAAGACACTCCGTGAGCGAGAAGGCGTTCCGGATCGGGTTGGACGTGTATTTGTTTGACGCCGCCGCCCATGGCGAGGACCTCTGCGACTCCGGGGAGGGACTGCAAGCGGCGCCGTATGTCCCAATCGGCGAGGGTGCGTAAGTCTCGTGGATTGATGGTGCCGTCCGGGCTACGAATGCCGACGAGCATGATCTCGCCCATGAGGGAGGCGACGGGGGTCATGAACGGGGGTTCAGCTTCTATGGGAAGGGTTTCGGTGGCGGTCTGGAGTCGTTCCCAGACGAGTTGTCGGGCGTGATAGATATCGGTGCCCCAATCGAACTCGACAAAGACCAGCGACAGGGCGACATCGGAGGTGGAGCGCAGGCGGGTGAGGCCGGGGACGCCCATGAGGGCGTTTTCGAGGGGAACGGTGACGAGGGTTTCGACCTCTTCGGGGGCGAGGCCGGGGGCTTCGGTGAGAAGGGTGACGGTGGGTTTGGTGAGATCGGGTAGGACTTCGACGGGGAGATTGTTGGCGGTGCGGATGCCCAGGACGAGGATGATGACCGCGGCGGCTAGTATGATGCCGCGGTTGGCGAGGGAGAGTCTGATGAGGGCGTTTAGCATTGTTTGGTCAGAGCCGAGAGTGGGCGCGAATGGGTATGGAGGAAGTGGAGTATGATTAGGAGTTAGAGGCAGGGGAGGGGGTGCGATTTTTTCGCAAGGCCAGGGAAAGGATGAGGAGGATGAGGAGGAGGATGGAGGTGGCGGCGAGGAAGAGGGTGAGCGGGTCCGCGGCGGCTGACTTTTGGGTATTGGCAGCGGCGGCTTCGGCGGCTCTTTTAGCGGCGCGTTGGGCGGCGGTCATGTCGGATCCGTCTTCGTTGTGTTCGTGGCCGTGGGCAGCGTCGAGGGCTTCTTTCAGGGAAATGCCGCCGCCGCCGGCGAAGCCGAGGAGGTAGGAACCGGTGGTGACGACTTCGTCGCCGGGAAAGAGGCCGGATTTGATTTCGGTGAAGCGATCGTTTTGGGCGCCGACGACGACGGGCGCGCGGAGGAAGGCGTTTGGGAGTTCGAAGTCGGTGATATAGACGACGCGGCCGGAGGGATCGCCCTGGATGGCGGAGCGGGGGACGGCCATGACATTTTTGCGGATGCCTGTCACGATGGAGAACTCGGCACGCATGCCGGGGCGGATGCGATTTTTTGGATTTGGAATTTGGAAGTAGGCATCGATGGTTCCGCTTTCCCGGTCGGCGCTGGTGCCGAAGCGAAGGAGTGTGCCTTGAAGGGATTCCTTGCCGAGGGCAGGGACCTGAATGTGGGCCATCGTTGTTTCGAGTTTGAGTTCAGCGGCGAGATTTTCCGGGACTCGTGCGACGGCCCAGACTTCGGAGAGATCGACGATGTCGAGGAGTTCGGCATCGGGTTCGACGGGTTCTCCGAAGTGGACGTGTGACTCCGTGATGAGTCCGGAGATGGGGGCATTGAGGTTGATCACGGGGGGTGGATCGCCGGGTTGTCGGGATTCGACGCGGGCGAGGAGATCTCCCTTTGAGACCGAATCGCCGATGTGTGCTTCGAGGCCGACGATCCGACCGGGGATGCGTGAGCTGAGGACGGCGTGCCTGTCGGGGATGTGCTCGATGCGACCGATGGCGAAGAAGGATTCTTCGAAATTGGTTTCGGTTACGGTTACGGTTTCGATGCCGAGGTTTTTCGCGCCTTGGGCGTCGAGGATGATGGTATTGGCGGCGCGGGTGGGATTGAGGGAGTCTTCTGCGGAGGATAGGGGCAGAAGGAGAGACAGCGAGAGGGTGAGCGTGAGGATCGTGGGATGCGGGTTCATTTTTCGTCGTTGGGTGAGGAATTAGAATCTTGGGCGGGCGTTTGGATACCGGAGTAGTCGGCGGAGACGAATCTCACTTCGTTTGCGGCGAGATGGTAACCGGTGGTGAGTTCGAGGGCGGCAGTGAGGAGTTCGAGTTCTTGTTCCTGGGCGCGTTGGAGTTGGAGGAGCGTGGCCTGACCGCTTTCATATGCGGTGCGGAAGGCTTGGAGGTTTTCCTGCGCGAGTTGGAGTGTTTCGCCAGAGGCTTCGGCAGCGAGTTCGTAGGTGGCGAATCGTTTTTCGAGGGCGGCGGCGAGTTCGAGTCGGATAAAGAGCTCGCGCGCGGCGATTGTTTGGCGGGCCGCTTCGAGATTGATGGCGGCGTGGTCGATGGCTTCGCGATTTCGTTTCCAAAAGGGGAGGGGTATTGAGATGCTGATGCCGAACAAGGTGTTCTCGTCGAGGCCAATGGGCTCGTCGACGGTATTGTATCGACTGGCGAAGAGTCTGAGAGCGATGTCTTCCCAGCGTTGGGAATATGCGAGGGCTTTTTCGGCGTCAGCGACGTCGCTTTGGATGAGAGCGATGGCGTAATCGGGGCGTTCTTTGAAGATGGGGTCGGCGGGCATGAGACGATCGGGGGCGTTGGGTGGCAGGGCGCGAGGTTTGACGAGGGAGAGGGCTTGGGTGGGTTGTAGGGCGAGGAGTTTCTTGAGGGATTCCTCGAGGTCGATGGACTGGATGCGGATGGCGTTGATGCGCTGGGCAAGGGCGGACGAATTGAGTCGGGCTTGGGTGACCTCGAGATTTGAGACTTCACCGCTTTCGGCGCCTTTCTTGAGAAAGGCGACAATCTCGTTGTTCAGCTCTTTGAGTTGTCTGAGGAGATCATTGTGGGCTTTGGCGGCGACTAGATTGATGGCGTTTTCGGCGACTTCTTTGGCGAGGTGACGGCGGGCTTCCGCGAGTTCGGCTTCTGCGAGGATGACTTGGACGCGCCGCAGGGACTTTTCGTTCTTCAGTCGGGACGTCAGTGGGAAGGATTGGGTGAAAGCGATTTCGAAAGCGTTTTCGTCGTCGTTGTTGGCCCATTGGTCGGAGGCGCCTCCGAGTTCGAGGATGGGGTTGCGGAGTCGTCCGGACCAGCGGAGCAGGGAGTGGGCTTTGTCGATTTCGAGGGCGGCGATGCGGAGTTGGCGGTTGTGGGCGAGGGCTTGGGAGACGGCTTCGTCGACGGTGAGGTTGAGGGTGTCGCGAGGCATTGATGGTTGGGCAGAGGAGGGGAGTATCGCCGCGGTGATGGTAGCGATAGCCGTCAAGATCGGGATGATGTTGATTTGGAAAGGCATTTGGGTTCTGGATTGCGATGAGGTGTGAAAGGTGCGAGAGGCAGGCGAATTGGACTTGGGACTTCGCAGTCCTGGTGGAGCCTTTTTGGCCTTGCTGCGGACGCTTGAGAGGGACACGGCGGGACCGTTGTGTTTTTTACATGGACAGCCTCTCAGGGATGAGCGGAGGATCTGGGGTCCCCGAAAATTTTGGGCACAATACGCCCGTGTAGCACGAGCTAGGTCGCGGGGGGATGATCGATGGGAGGCGTGTCCCCGCGGGGTGCGGTAAGGGCAACGGCAGGGATGATTTCGATGATTTCGAGAGCGGGCAGAGAGAAAGAAAAGTTATTATTGGTCAAGGCGGGGACCAAGGCGCATGGGCATTGGTCGCAGCAATCTGATTGATTGTGGTCTTGTGAATGACTTTGGTCCTGGGGAGGGTCCGGGTTATCGCGGTGGCCGTGGTGGCCGTGGTGGCCGTGGTGGCCATGGTGGCCATGGTGGTGGGCGGCCTCAGAATGTTGGGGAGGGGTATTCGCTACCGCGTGACCGTGACGGTGTTCGAATTGACCGAAGAGTTGATGGCCGTATCCGAGGAGGACGGCGAGGACGGTCAAGATGGCAATCAACCTGGGCTTTCGCTTCAGAGGCATTGGTAATGATGTTCGGTGGAGAATGACAAGGTGTCAATGGGGGACAGGCCTGGGGGTGAGAGCGCCGGTGGTTTTGGATTTGAGATGCGGGTTCTATTGCTGTGGACAATCGAGTCCCTGGGAGAGTGTTGGTGCCGTCGGATGTGCTCGAGAGGGAGAGTTCCGTGGGAGTGCGGTCCCAGCGCGACGGGTCGCGACGTTGTCGGAGTGAGAGAAGTTTGCGTTCGCTATGAGAGGAGCCGTCTCATTGCGGCTTACTTGGGGGGTAGTCGGAGAGATTGACGTTGAGGCGTTCGATCACGATTTTGGCATCGGGGGACGGCTTAATTTGGACGACGGCGGGAAAGGTCTCGCCTTCGGGGAGCGGTGCATCGGAGAGGAGCACATCGCCGGACTTGGCGAAGGTCAACTTGGTGGGGCTGGAACGGTCGCCGGCGATCACAGTCACCGTTTGTTCGGACACGGGCACGATTTTATCGTTTTCATCCACGAAAGTGATTTGGACTTTTCGATCTTTGGTGACGAGGAACTCTGCGTGGGGTTCGACGGAGAAGAAGAGCTTTCCACCGTTGGGACCCTTTTTACCATCCGAGTGATCATGGCCTTCATGAGCGCCGCTGTTTTGGGCTCCGCTAAAGGCGAGGAGCGCAAGGCTAACAAGAGTGACGGGGAAGAGTTTGGAGATCTGTTTCATGGGATCGTGCACGATTGGTTTGTAGTGAGTTTTCTGGTGGAAGGCAAATGAATTTCGGTTGATTACGGCTTCGCCTGGTTTTTGGACGGGACGGCTTTGAGAGGTGGCGGTGTTTGAATAGAACGGGAGCTTAACACGTCGAGTTCACTAGTGAAATTTGGGGGTCGGCAGGTGTTCACAAAGGAGACATGCTTACAGCGATGATGGCGCGATTTTTATTGTTGGGTCTTGCTTGCGTCATGGTTGGATGTGCTTCGATGGCGCGGCGGGCGTCTGAGGTGGTGTTTGATCGTGATGATTCGGAGGCGCTTACGCTGACGATGGCTGTTTCGGCGAACGATTCCTCCAAGGCGGGTCCTGCGATCGAGTTGGAAACGGATGATCTCGAGGACTATCGCGATGTGACGTCTTCACGCGGTTCTTTGATCGTTGAAGGGCCGAGAGGATACCGGAGACTGATCGAGGAGTTGGCTTGGTTAGGAGGGGGGACACTGCGCGAGACGGAGGAGGATTTGGGGATTCGGTCGGATTTGGAGTTGCAGGTGGTGTTGTTACCGATGGGTGTGGATGAATGGCCGTCCAAGTTCAGCGCGCGGATTGAAGGCGAGGACAGCCGGATTATTATTCCGGTATTATTTGACGCCCGCACGCGTTCATTGGCGGCGTTTCTGAGGGAGAAGAACTTCTTTTCGACTGGGGTGGCGGGTCATGAGTATTTTGAGTTTAGTGCTTGTGTTGGGGGTGGTAACCTTCGGGTGGCGGCTGATCCTGAGATCGAGTGGCATGGTATTCCAATGCGAGCGCGCTCGTTTACCCGTTGGTATCGTGATGGGATGGCGGACTATGCGGCGATCGTGTGGATCGACAAGCTGAACGGGCGTGCGGGCGTGTTGCCGGAAGATCGGATATCGGTCGTACATCAAGAGAACGCAGAGGCCTCGCTGAAGCGGCTTGGTGCGAGAATTTTCGATTGGACGCAGTTTCGGAAGGTGGGCAACACGCCCTACTACGAGGCGTCGTTAGGGTTGATGCTACGATTGGAAGAAGCGTATGGGCGTGAGAAGATTCGGGTTTGGAACGAGGCGATCGCGCGGTCGACGTCCCGGTTCAAGGTTCGAGAGGATTTATTGAGGGGTGGAGAAGACGTGTTCGGAGTGGATTTGCGACGGGTGGCGAGGGGGGCGAAGGAGTAGCCGGGAGGGCACCGTTTCCGGCAGGAGAGCTTCGAGCGGGAGTCATTGGCTGCACCCTGGTGACAGGATGAGGCAGCCGAGATCGTTAAGGATCCGGAGGTTTTTGACATGAAGTTGGGTTTCTTTATTTTGCTGGTTTCCGGGTTTAGCCTGTCCACCGTGGCAGCGGCGGAGCTGGTTTGTGAGGAGAGTGATGATGAGATTGTGATTACCCGGGATGGGCGGCATGTGTTGACTTATAACAAGACGGTACGGGTGCCGGCTGATGTGGGTGAGGAGTATGGACGGAGCGGGTTTATTCATCCGATTTCGACGCCGTCGGGGCGGGTTTTGACGGACGGCTATCCGGTGCCGCATCATGCGCATCAGCACGGGTTATTTTTTGCGTGGAAAGCGGGGACCTTTGAGGGGGAGAAGGTGAATTTCTGGGAGCCGGGCAAGGATGTGGTACGGCATGTGAAAGTGTTGGAGATTATCAATGAGGGCGACGCGGCGGGGTTTCGGGTGGAACTGGCGCACGACAGCGGGGACAAGAAGGTTTTGACGGAGACCTGGACGGTGACGGTGGAAGGGGAGACGGGGCATATCGATTTAGTGTCGGAGCAGCGGTGTGCGTCGGAGTCGCCGTTGACCTTGGACCAGATTCATTATGGTGCGATGGCGCTTCGGGGGTCGCGGCAGTGGTTTCCGGATGCGCACACCTCGATGGACAAGGGGGCGACGAAGGATGAGTTCGTGGAGGTGTGCACGATGATCACGAGTGAGGGATTGACGCAGGAGGATGGGAATCACAGCCGGCCGGAGTGGGTGTCGATGACGGGTGCGATTGATGGGGCGCCGGTGGCGATAACCCTTATTCCGCACCCGAGCAATTTCCGATATCCACAGCATGTGCGTTTGCATCCGAAGATGCCGTATTTTTGTTTTATTCCGACGGTGGAAGAGCCATTCACGATTGAGCCGGGGGAGACTTGGGTGTCACGGTATCGGATTGTGGTGGGCGATGGGGAGTTGGATGGGGAGGAGATTGAATTGGTGCGGGAAGGGTATGTGTTGGGAGATTCGGGGGTGGGAGAGTAGGTTGATCGGTTAATCGGTTCTTAGGTTGATCGGTTTCTGGGAGGACGTGGTGGCCCCCGTTCTTCGCCAAGGCTACTAAGGGCACGCAGGAGGACTGCCCTCTTTGAGATCAGGAGGAGAGTGTGGGGTAGGGATGAAACCCCGGGGGGCAGCGGTGCTCTTTGGAGGCGGACGATCGAGACGATCGTCCCTACCGCATTGTGGGAGAGGGGGGCGTCGTGGGATGGCAGGCGGAGGGCGTGCCCTACACTAGGAAAGGGATGCTGACGCAATTGGAAGGGGGTGGCGCTAGCCGTCGTCGAGGAATTGGATGGCGGCGCGCATGAATCTTCGGGAAGTGGAGGGGAGGAGGGTAAGGTCGTCGACGGTGATTTGTTCGGTGCCGTTTCCG
>JBCDBW010000102.1:0-15880 GCA_039182965.1 Verrucomicrobiota bacterium | reverse complement strand
GCTACATGGTTTACGGGTGTTCGGGAAGATGGTTTACAGCCTTAGATATGAGGGTTTATGCCGTGGAAGAGTGTTGTAGTGAAGTCGTTAAGAGGAGAGTTTGTTGAACTAGCGAGGGTTGAAGGAGCCAATCGCCGGGAGTTGTGTCGGCGTTTTGGGATCAGTGCGCCGACGGGCTATAAGTGGATCAGGCGTTGGGAGGAGGATGGATTGGAGAGTTTTGAGGATCGTAGTCGCGCACCGAAGGCTCGTCCCTGGCGCAGCTCGGATGAAGTGGAGCAGGCGGTGGTAGCCGCGCGTCTGGAGCACCCGGCCTGGGGCGGGCGTAAACTGCGGCACTGGCTCATTAATCGGGGCACCTGCGAGCCGGTACCGGCGGCGAGCACGATTAGCGCGATCCTGCGTCGTCATGGACTGCTCGAAGCAGCAGCAGAGCCGAGTGGAGCGGCGCCGAAGCGATTTGAGCGCGAGAAGCCCAACGAGCTCTGGCAAATGGACTTCAGGGGACACTTTGCTCTTGGCGATGGGAGCCGCTGTCATCCGCTGGGCACCATCGATGATCACAGTCGTTTTAATATCAGCCTGTAAGCCTGTGGCGACGAGCGTGGGGCGAGCGTGCGAGTGCATTTAAAAAGGGCCTTTGAACGCTACGGACTGCCGCAGCGCATCCTCTGTGATAACGGGCCGCCGTGGGGCGATCCACATCAGAGCTACACGAGCCTTGGGGTGTGGCTCTTGGAACTGGGTGTGGAAGTAAGCCATGGGCGTGCCTATCATCCGCAAACGCAAGGCAAAGAGGAGCGCTTCCATCGCAGTTTAAAAGTGGAGGTATTGGATCGCCGCACGGTGTGGCGCGATCTGGGTCACTGTGGCAGAGCCTTTGCGCGTTGGCGTGAGATATACAATCACGAGCGTCCTCATGAAGCCTTGGAGATGGCCACTCCGGGCGAGCGCTATCGTGTCTCCATACGGCGATACGAGGCTCAAAGGGCTCCTGCGGAAAGCTACTATCTGGAAGGCGATGAAATGCGCCGAGTGAAATCCAAAGGCGAGATCACCTTTAAGAATGTGTTCTTCTATGTCGGTAGAGCCTTTAGCGGCAAAGCGGTGGCGCTGCGACCCCGTGGTCCGGGCAAGTGGGATCTCTACTACTGCTGGAAGAAGCTCGGGCGAATCGATATGAGCCAGCTTAAAGGCAAAGAGAAAGGACGCTATGAATCGATCGGTCCTTAAGAACTCGGGGTCATCGCGCCGCGTGGCTCGCTACGCTACAGGCTTGGCCGCTGAGGCGCCCGGCGCCTTGCGCTCCGCGACCCACGCACCCCCTGAAAACCAATCCGTAATGTGTAAACCATCTTCCCGAACGGGTGTTAACGATCTATCCGGTCTGTACACTCCGGACGCGTCTGCCTCCTCTGCCTCCTAATTCACCATTCACCATTCACCATTCACCATTCACCATTCACTATTCACCATTCACTATTCACCATTCACTATTCACCATTCACTATTCACCATTCGCACCCATGCCCGCCAACGAGCGCGCGAAACCTGGATGCAACATCACGTTGCCCGGCTGCAGGCCCAGCCCGCCGACGGCCAGAGGCCATCCCAAATACCGCTCGCTCGCAAGCGGCGAACAACGGGAGCCGGCGCCAACAGCGCAACTGCAAGTGACCTCAGGTCACCTCCAGGAGTGTTTGGGATACCTGCCCTTCAGCTCCTTCGCGATCGCTGGATAACTGTTCTCCCAAAACCCCTTCAAATCCCCTGTCAACTGCACCGGCCGCTGATTCGGCGCTAACACTTCCACCAAACACTTTACCTTCCCGCCCGCCACCGTCGGCTGCTCCGTCACATCATACAACTTCTGCAATACCGCACTCGCCACCGGCTCCTTGCCACCCTCCTCATACCGCACCTTCATGCTCGTCCCGTTCGACAACTCAATCCGCTCCGGCGCATACTCCTCTAAGGCCCCCGCTTGCTCCGCCGATAACCACTCCTTCAACACCGGCCGCACCTCCCGATCCTTGATCTCCTTGTAACTGCGCGCCCCACGACAAATCTCACGCACAAGAAACGCCCTGTCATCTTCCCCGATCCGCGGCATCCCCAGCTCCGGCATCCACCCCGCCAAACAATTCACCCGCGTCACCCACTGCTGCACCCCGTCATCCCACTTCTTCAAATTCAACACCCCGCTCATCACCTCGCGACACAATATTTCCGCCGACTCCTCCTCGTCCGGCTCGCCCGATTGCCGGCGCTCTAACACTAATCCTCTGAACGCCCGTTCCTCCCGATAGATCACCCGTCGCGACGGCTCATCCCAGATCGCCCCACTCTCCACCTTGATCTCGCCCGGGAAAAACTCGTCCAACCACTTCTCCTCGATCCGCGTTGCTTGATTCAACTTCACTTTCACATCCTTACCCTCCACCTCCAACATCTCGCCCGCGACAAACAACTTCGTATCCCGCGTCGATGCCACACTCCCCTTCGCCAATTCCCCGCGCCGATCCCCCACCACCCCGCATGCCAAAGTCGTCCCGCTCAAGCGCCGGCACACCCGGTCCGGAAATCCCGTTAACAACACCCGACCAATCTCCAGCCCCGTCGGCTCACGGTCCTGACGCTTGCCCCGGACGCGACGCCCGACAATGTCCCCAAACTGCTTCGCCACCCTCGCCATCTCCCGTGCCGCCGCCCCGTTTAAGCCCAGTTCGTCACAACGTCGACCATCAAACTTCAAAGCCTCCGCCTCACACCACGCCCGCCACAAAGCCTGCAAATCCGAGGTGTCGCCCGCCTGACGATACTCCTTGCCCGCCTTCCCCCCACCACGACCCTTGCCCGCCGAAAACAAAGGCCGGGTCTGTGTCGATGCCGCCACCAAAGCAAAGAAGTCCAGATAACCGCTCCAAGCCGCTTCTAACAAAATCCTCCCATAGCGCGGACTCAAAGGCAGCTGACTCAATTCCCATCCCAACTCCGTCATCTCTTCCGTATCGCGATCCAAAGCCCCTAATGTCTTCAGCCACCCCATCGCCAATTCCATCGCCTCCTCCTCCGGTCGTTCGAACCAGCGAAACCCGCGCACGTCCTTCACTCCCGTCGCCTTCAATGACAAAATCGCCTCGCTCAAATCCATCCGGTGGATCTCCGCCGGCGTCGACGCCTCCCGCCGACCCTGATCATCCTCACTCCACATCCGCAAACACATCCCCGGCCCCGTCCGCCCCGCCCGACCCGCTCGCTGATCCGCCGAAGCTCGCGAAATCTTTTCAATCGTCAAGGTCTCAATCCCCCGCCGCACATCAAAGTCCGCACGCCGCTCCAATCCCGTGTCCACCACCAAGCGCACCCCGTCGATCGTCAACGAGGTCTCCGCCACGTTCGTCGCCAATACAATCTTCGGCTCCCGACTCGGATTCACCGCCGCATCCTGCGCCTTCGGCGATAACTCCCCAAACAATGGCAACACTCGAAACCCTCGCGCCCACGAAGCGCTCTCCAAAGCCCGCTGCGCCTGCCGAATCTCAAAGGTCCCCGGAAGAAATGCCAGCACATGCCCCGTCACCACCCCGTCCGATCCCTCATACCAATCCCGCAACACCCGCTCCACGTGCTCCCCCACGGACACCTCCCGCTCCCGCCCGCCAGGCCGCCGCAACGCCGGTCCCTTCGTGTGCCGCTCCCGCAACGGCACATAACGCACCTCCACCGGATAGGTCCGCCCCTCCGACCGCACAAATCGCGTGCCCTTACCAAGATACTTCACTAACGCTTCATCATCTCCCAGCGTTGCCGACATCACCACTAGCTTCAAATCCGGCCGCTTCTCTTCCTGCACTCCCAAACAACGCGCCAGTGTGACATCCCCAAAAAAATGCCGCTCGTGAAACTCATCAAACACCACTGCCCCGATTCCCTCCAACTCCGCATCCCGCTGCAAACGACGCAGCAACACCCCCTCCGTCACATACAATATCCGCGTCCGCGCGCCCGCAACCTTCTCAAACCGAATCTGATGCCCCACTTCCTCACCCGCATTCCCCCCACGTTCGGATGCCACCCGCCGTGCCAGCATCCGTGCCGCAATCCGTCGGGGTTGCAAAACCACCACCGCCTCTTCCTTCCCCACCACTCCCCGATCCCGCAAAATCTGCGGTACCTGCGTCGACTTCCCCGATCCCGTCGGCGCCTCCAACACCAGTCGTCCACACTCTTCCCCCAACAACGCCTCCACGACGTCACCCTCCACCTCAAAAATCGGCAATTCTTTCACCCGCCCACTCACTCGCCGCCCACCAAACCCGACTTCCCCCCACCCGTCAACCAGACCAAGCCGGTCAGGCGTGCCTTTCACAGCCCCGCAAAGCGCGGACCTGGCCTCCAAACCCTCCTGCCTTTTGCACCCTCCCAATGTGGCCCCCATTCACCCTCATGGTAGGGCAGGCGCCCCGCCTGACTCCGCTGCCTCCTAGTTCACCATTCACCATTCACCATTCACCATTCACCATTCTCCATTCACCATTGGCGCCCCCGCGCGCCTCCCCGGTAGGGGCGAACGGCCCGCTCCCCACCACATCGCAATTCCCTTCCCTCCGTAGCACCCCCCGACCGACCAAGCCTCCTACCCGATCACCAAGAAGCCCGCCCTGCGTTCGCAATACCCCCTTCACCCAGCTCACCGCCGTACCTCCTCCGCCCCAACCACCACCCCTTGAAAAACACAAGTATTTCGCTTTTCCACCGAGGGAATTCATGCTGCCATTCATCGCGGTTACTCTCTGGCGCTCCCGTCGAAATGCCTTCTCCACCATCGAACGGATAGCGAAATGCCCTCCGAATCCATGCCCATTCTCCTCATGTCCGGCGGCAGCGCCGTCGGTCTCAACCTCATTGCAGCTCTGGAGAACCGAAGGGATCAAATTTACCTCATCGCCACCAACAGCATCGCAGATGCCCCCGGCCTGTTCGATTGCGATGAGGTCTTCCTCGTCCCGAGCACCGACACTCGCGACGACTCATTTGAGACACGCATCGATCAAATCTTCAATGAAACAAAGCCTGCCCTCGTCATCCCCTGCCGCGACGACGATGTCCTCTGGCTGGCTGCAAAAATGACCCGCTCCCCGGACTGGTCCGCAAAGGGACTATGCGGCTGCCCGGAACTCGCCGACGCCATGCTCAATAAGCAGAAAAGTGCCGACTTCTGCCGGAAAAATGACCTCCCCTTCGTGCCCTCCATTCAACTGAATGCACCCCCTCAAGCCCTGATCAGCTTTGCCGAGACGCAAGGGCTGCCCCTCATCATAAAGCCCGCCCAAGGCTTCGCGTCGCGCCACGTATCCATCGTCACCGACACACAAATGCTGCTCCAATGCCAGGGAACACCCGACATGGTCGCCCAGAAATTCGTGGGAAATCCCGAAAAAATCACGCAGTATCTCGCCGGCACCCAAAGCCATGGCGTGCCCCTCTTTCACAGCTTCGAAGAGGTGAAAATATCCCTCCAGACTCTTATCTCGCCAGAAGGAAAGATCCTCGCCGTCTTCGCGACCAAGAACACCATGCGCTTCGGCAAAAGCGAACAAGTCACGCGCGAAGAGAATCGTTCCTGCCTCGAACTCGCCGAAAAATGCGCGGCCACCTTCGCTGACCACGGATGGCGGGGCCCTCTCAATATCCAGTGCCAACAATCCCAAACCGGAGAACTCCTCATCATCGAATTCAACGGCCGCTTCACCGGCGCGACCTCAGCTCGTTACTACCTCGGTTACGATGAAGTGGGCATGGCTCTGGATGCCTTCGCATCGCTGCCCCTGCCTCCCCCATGCCTAACCGGCAACTCCACTCGGATCGTTCGACTCCCCTCCAGCTCCCCCATCCCGGAAAACGACGCCCAGGCCTTGACCAGAAACACGCACTGGAAAAGATCATATACGCACCCAAACTGATACGGACTAGAACCCATGCACCTGGCACCAAAAACCGGACCCCTCTCCGCCGTCGATCACGCTTCACTGAAAAGTGATCTCACACGCGACGGCGCCGTCCTCCTCCGGGACCAAAACGCCGATCTTGCCGCCTTCGCCTCCTTCTCCGATTCCCTCGGCGCCGACTTTGTCGCCCCCGGAGAAGGCCTCCGTATCGTCGGCGGCAACAGCGGTCGAAAAAATATCAACGGATACAAGGGCCTCTTCACCGTGAGCGGCACCTCGCAGTCCGGATATGGTCACGAAGTCCCTCTGCACGGAGAGCTCTACTTCCATAGCCACCACCCACCCGACCTCCTCTGGTTCTTCTGCAAAAATCCCTCCCAATCCGGAGGCGAAACGCTCCTCTGCGATGGCGTGGAGCTTTTCGAACACCTGCCGACCGATTTACAAGCCGCCCTCCAAACACGCGATATCGAATATGAACGCAACCACGACCAATCCACATGGACACGCCTCTATAAAACGGATTGCGTGGAGACTCTCGAGGAATACTGCCGTGAAAGCGATATCGCCCTTCAGCTGAACTCGGATGGCGGAATCACCACCCGTTTCCGCTGCTCGCCCCTGCGTCAAAAAAACGGCCGCACCGCCTTCATTAACAATTTTCTCCCCTTCGCCCTGCGCCAGATGCGTGAACCTGAAAGAACAAATGCCCGCATTCGCTTCGCCGACGGTGAAACCATTCCCGAGCCCTGGGTCCTCGCCATCGAAGCAGTCGCCGCCGAACTCAGCGTGCCCGTCGCATGGGAAAAAGGCGATGTCGCCATCGTCGATAACCACCGCACCCTGCATGGCCGCCAAGCCGTCACCGATCCCGATCGAGACGTTTACGTCCGCATGAGCGCCGCCGGCGCCCTCCGCTGAACTATCCTAACATCGATATGAAGGATCAATCCGATCGAGCTTGCGAAGCAAGGCCGGCCATATATACCCCCCTCGCGTCTTGAGCGTCTCCGTGCTCGAAAGACCACGCCTCGACTCGACTACTTCTTCGCCTGGAAAAACCAATTCCGCGCCCCCCGCCAAAGCCAGAATTTGGTATTCACAGGCCCGCTCCAGCCGGAAAATGACCTGCCAAGCCCCGCCCGCATTCGGACCACACGCCAGCGTCCCATGATTGCGCAGAATCATCGCATTCTTATCGCCAAGATCACGCGCCAAACGCTCGCGCTCTTCAAGATTCTGCGCTGCCCCTTCATACTCGTGATACGCCAGCTCCGAATAAACCCCGAGCGAAGTCTGATTCAACGGGAGAAGCCCCTGTGCCTGGCAAGCCACCGCCACCCCATAATTCGTATGCAGGTGAACCACGTACAAGGCGTCTCTCCGATTCATGTGCACCGCGCTGTGAATCGTGAAACCGGCCCGATTGAAGGTATGCTCACTCTCTCCCACCTGCTCGCCGTCAAAACCAACAACCACCAGGCTCGATGCCGTAATCTCCTCAAAATGCATCCCGTAAGGATTCAGAAGAAACCGGTCGTCGTGTCCGGGAAGACGCGCCGAAATATGCCCCGACACCATATCGTCCCAACCATAGTGCGCCACAAGCCGATATAAGGCCGCCACGTTCACCCGCGTTTCCCACTCCGCCTCGCCAATGCCCAGCGCTCTGCCTGTCGTCTCTCCCATATCGGCCCATTCTGCAAATTCCACGAAAGCCTCGTCGGCATTCGACCCTCCGCATTCCTAACAATTTAACATAGATGCAAGATCGATGATGTCCTTGGCATGTAAAGTGTTCTCTGGTCGCGACGAAACCTCTTTGACATTCGCCGGACCAAATTCCGCCGGCCTCTCAATGTATGCCGTCTTCAAACCGCAAGCCCGCGCCGCCGCCAAATCACCATGATGCGCCGCCGCCAACATCACCTCCCCGGGCTCCACATCAAACGTGTCCGCAACCCCAAGATATGTCACCGGGTCCGGCTTGTACGCCCTGAAGAGTTCCGCGGATAAAATACAGTCCCACGGAAGCCCGGCGTGCTTCGCCATATTCGCAAGCAAGCCCAAGTTCCCGTTGGACAAGGTGCATATCAGGTATCGCTCCTTTAGTCGCGTCAGTCCCTCGACCGCATCCGGCCAAGGATCCAAACGATGCCAAACCCGGTTTAAGCAATCGATTTCCCCCTCGTTCAAATGCGTGATGCCATTTTGCTCGAGCAGATCAATAAGAATCATACGGTGTAATTCATCGATCCGCTTCCATGCCAGCTCCCCCGACGCAACACGATCCATCGCCGGGCGATAGCCCGCCCGCCACGCCAAGGCAAATTCCGATGCCTCGACCGATAACGCCCACGCCTCCACCTCTCGCACCACCGTGGAATACCAATCGACCACCGTACCAAACACATCGAAGGCCAATACCTTCGTTTCCTCTGCAACCCCCATCAATCCTCTTCCCCCACCGGGACCCGGTCCGCCAAGGTCAATTCCGTGTCCCATTTGAAAACGATGCGGCCCCCTCGCTGATGCTCCTCAAAAAGATCGCTCAAGGATTGAACCAGCTCGCGTCGCAAGGCGCCCTCGGTCGGAAAATACGAGTTGCTGCTCGCATAACCAATCAATTCCTCTCGCTTCATTCCCATCGAGTGCGGCAACACTTTCTTCTCAATCCCGGCAAAGAGCAGCGTGTCCGTTAAATCAGCCTCACGCCGGGACCGCACCACCAGGCCCTTCTCAAGAGCCGCTTCGTGCGCTCGCTTGATCACCCCGTCATACGCCGCCCCAAAAGGAGACGTCCGTTCGCGCACGTTCCAGATCAATGCCAGCCGCCCTTCCGGCCGAAGGATCCGATGAAACTCAGACACTGCCTTCTCAAAGTCGAACCAGTGAAATGACTGGGCGCAGATCACCCGGTCGAAGGAACTCGAGCCCAATCCCGTGTCTTCAGCACTCCCCACGTGGTATGCTGTCCCCGGATGACTCTCCCTGGTCGCCTCGCCTCGCATCTCGTCGTTGGGCTCAACCCCTGTCACTTGCCCCCCGTTCCTCGCTAGCCATCGCGTGGAGATGCCCGTCCCGCAACCAATGTCCGCAACGCAAACTGGCGCCTCTTCATTCCCTAACACATAGGCCGCCGCCGCATCCGGATAATCCGGCCGAAACTGCGCATAAACGCCGACAAGTTCCGAAAAATACTCTGTAACCGGTTGGCGGGTCGGACTCATTTCTCGCAGGCTCTCCACCAAACCCGACTTCCCCCCACCCGTCAACGCTGCCCCTCGCCAAAAACGCCCTGTTGCCACCGCTCGGCATAGCATAACCTCAGCGCGTGCGGCCTCGCTTTCCAACCGCTAACAATAGCCCAGGCTCCCGAGAGTCGCTAGGCGCTGCCGTCCCCACTCGCCCCCTCCCTGCCATATCGCACTCCCATGCCTCCCATCCCACCCTTAGACAAACCAAACCACCTACCCGATCACGAAGAAGCCGGCCCTGCTTTCACAAGACCGGCCTTTCCTTGGTTCGTCGCGCAACAATCCTTAGGTCGTGCCCGTCCCGTTTCCTCCTCCATCATTCGACGCCCGTGCGTCTCCTTCCGCCGCCGGCTTCACACGGCTCACCGTCGGCACCTCCTCCGTATCCTCTATCTTACCAAGATAATCAGGCAACTTAACACCCACGTTATCCGTCAGCTCATGCAAAGGTGGCAAGCTCTTTACCATGTTCGAAATAAATTCCGAAGTCGCATTCTTGCCATCGCCATTCGCGCCACCATCCCAGACCGTCACTTTGTCGATCTTAAGATTCGACACCGCCTTCACCTGCTCAGCCACCAACTGCGGTAGCTGCTCAAGAATCATCATCAAGCTCGCAAAGTCCGAGTCACGGCCCGCCGCTTCATACAGATTCTGAATACCTTCCGCCTTCGCATCAAGCTGAGCCTGGATACCCTCGGCCTCCACTTTCATCGCCTCCGCCTTGGCCACCAAATCCGCCTTGATCCCGTCCGCCTCCGCCTGCTTCACAGACCGAATCCCATCCGCCTCACCCTGACTCTCGCGCCGCGTCTTCTCAGCTTCCGCTTCCGCCAAAACCGCGATCCGCTTCTGCTCGATCTCCGCCGGCACCACCACGTTGGCATACTGCGTCGCTTCCTCACGCTTCGCACGCTCGCGCTCCGCCAGCTCCTCCGCCGCATAAGCTTCCTGCTGCGCCGCTGCCGACTTGACCCTCTCGGCAGCCGAACCCTTGCGATTCGCTTCCGCCTCGGCCTCCCGACGGGCCGCATCCGATCTGGCTACGGTCACTTTCGCCTCGTTCTCACCCTCCACCGCCGTCGCCTGCGCCGCCGCCACTTGAATCCGCTGCGACTGCTCCGCATTGGCCTTCCCAATCTCACCATCCCGCTCCTGCTCGGCCACCTTGATCTTCGCCTCGTTGATCGCGCGCGCCGCTGCTTCCTGGCCCAAGGCATCAATATACCCGGACTCATCCGTGATGTCCTGAATGTTCACGTTGATCAACCGCAGCCCGACCTTCTTCAACTCGACTTCCACCCCGTTCGAAATGTTGTCGATCATCTTGTCACGGTCCGCATTGATCTCCTCAATCGGCATCGTCGCAATGACCACACGCATCTGACCAAAGATGATGTCCTTCGCCAATTCCTGCACTTGCACCAGGGTCAGTCCCAAAAGCCGCTCCGCAGCATTCTGCATCACGCCAGGCTCCGTGGAAATCCCCACCGTGAACGTCGAAGGCGTGTTCACACGAATGTTCTGCTGTGATAACGCTCCCTCCAGCAGAATCTCAATCGGAATCGGCGTCAAATCGAGAAACTCATGCGACTGTATCACCGGCCACACAAATGCGCCGCCGCCGTGATAACACGTCGAACTCCCTCCCGTCCGCGCCGCTCCCGTCTTACCAAAGACCACCAGGATCCGGTCCGGCGGACAACGCTTATACCGACTCGCCACCCATGCAATCAACCCGAAGACCAGTATCGCCGCGGCAACACTCCCCCCAAGAATCGGTATGATACTTCCTAACATTGGTTCTATCGTCATTGTCTTCTTTCCTTTCTTCGTTGCTTCCTCTTTCGTGACAAACAAGTCGCCTACACCGCGCTCAGTTCGTCCGGTATGACCAGCAGAGCATTCTCCCCCACCGTGTCGATCACTCGCACCTGCGTGCGGTTCTCCAAGCGCTCTTCCGCGCTTGTGAAAGCGTCCACCACCATCAGCCTCCCCTGAATCATCACTTCCACCTGTCCGTGCTTCTCCCGGTTCGGCGCAATCGGCAAATACACCGTCCCTACTTCTCCAATCGCGTTCACAAAATTCAAACTCCCCGATGCCCTCAACCCATGCATCAGCTTCATGAAGTAAAAAACCACGAACATCAAAATCAATCCCGCCACCAAGGCAATCGGGAACACGAAGATCAACATCCACCCAAAATCACGAAAGATCGCCCCTACCCAACCAAACCCCACAAGAAACGCCACGATCGTCCGCACCGAAAGAATCTGCACGTCCGCGTCCCCCGCGCTGTGATCGTGATCCACACCCATCCCACCTTGATCGCCGTGATCACCGTCAAAACCAATCAAGGTAAGTAGAGTCTGAATCGATAGTACTGCCGTCGACGAAAAAGCGATCGCGTAAAAAAACTTCATCGCCCCATCCAATGCATCCCACCAGGTCGTCAGTGTTTCCATGTCATTTCCTCCTTGTTGCATCCGAAACTAGAGGATCCCGCCCAGTTGCGCGATTACATTCCGACCCCCTTTTTATACCGATTCACCCACCCGGGATTAGCGTCCTCCATATTCGATCCGTGCCTCGAGGATCTCTTGTAATCCTTCAAGGTTAGCCCGCAATGTCACTGCCAGATCTTCATCCTTCCGATGCCCAATAATCCCCACTAGCCCGTCATAACCACTCTCAATAATCGCGCCAATCATCGCACGCTCGTGCGCCCCATCCCCGATCGGCACAATCTTGTTCTCCATCACGGTCACATCCACTTCCTCCGCATCCCGCATCCCGTTCAAGTTCACACACAAGAGATAGGGCCGCATCAAATCAAACGATTCCGCAAAACCATCTACATGAAAATGCCCGTGATGAAAGTTGTAAACAATCCCCACATGATCATGCCCCGCTTCCCGCAACGCCTCGCACACCGCCACTAGGTTCTCCGGTTCCCCGCCCCAACCTCCATGATTATACAACCCTAACGGACAGCCCATCGCCGCCGTCCGCTCCGCCAAGGGCGTCATCGCCTCCACCGCCGCCGCCACTCTCGCTCCTTGTCCCTCCACGTTCGGCGTTCGCAAGGTCTTCCACACCTGCGGCCGCATTGCATGCTTCTCAAACAATTCAAATGCCGCTTCATGCTCGTTCCAAAACGCCACATACTCGATTCCCTCCTCCCCATACGCCTCGATCTCGTCCTCAAACTCCGGCACATGCTCCACCCGCCAGTCATACGCACACCGTCGCATTCCTAATTCCCGTATTAGTCGTGCCCGCTCCGCCGGCCCGCGCCCCACCGCGTCAAAGGGCACAATCGCCCACGCCACCAGGTTTTCCCGTCGAAAGTTCTCTGGCACCTCTCCACCAGCCGATACCTGCCATGCCCCAAAAAAACCGAAACATACCCAAAGCCAATGTGCCCGTTTCATCATCCCCCCATCTTCCGCCCCATCCTCGCCCCCTGGCAATCGCTTTCCCCGCAAAAGAGTTCCCTCACCCCAAACCGCACCATACAATTCCAACAACGCTCCTATGTCTCAGCCCCCATCCACCAAAACCCCACGCTCCGGACTCCTCGCCGGCGGAAATTTCATCATCGATCACATCAAGATGATCGATGCTTATCCTGCCGAAAATATGCTCGCCAATATCAGCGGCGAATCCTCCGCAAATGGCGGTGGGCCCTACAACGTCCTCAAGAATCTCGCCAAGCTCGGCGCGACTTTCCCCCTCGAAGCCGTCGGCCTCATCGGAGACGATGAAGACGGCAGAAAGATTCTGGCTGATTGCGATGCCCACCACATCGACACTTCCCAAATCCACCAAACCGAGCTCGCCCACACGTCCTACACCGATGCCATGACCGTCACCGAGACTGGTCGTCGCACGTTCTTCCACCAACCTGGCGCCAATGCCCTCCTCGATGTCTCCCACTTCAATTTCTCCCGGTCGAACGCCCGCCTCTTCCACCTCGCCTACCTCATGTTGCTGCGCACGCTCGACACTCTGGACTCTGACAACGCAACGGCCGCCGCCCACCTCCTCGCCAACGCGCAACAACTCGGCTTCATCACGACCTGCGACATCGTTTCCACCAATGCACCCGATCTACTACCCGTCGCCCGCGCTGCCCTACCATACATCGATCACCTCATCATCAACGAAATCGAAGCCGGAGCCATCATCGATCACGATCTCCGACCCGCTGGCTCCATCAGCCTCGATGCGGCCAAAACCGCCGCCCAATCCCTTCTCCACCTCGGCGTGTCCACCCGCGTCGTCATCCACTTCGAAGAAGGCGCTGTCGCTGCCAATTCCAAAGGCGACATCGTAACCCAGCCCTCGCTCAACCTCCCTCCCGACTTCATCCAAGGCGCCACCGGCGCTGGCGATGCCTTCGCCACGGGATACCTCTACGGCGTTCATGAAGATCTTCCCCTCAACGAGTGCCTCCGCTATGCCGTCTGCGTTGCCGCTCAATGCCTCACCGATCCCACCACTTCCAACGGCATCCAACCCCTCCCCACTTGTCTCGCCCTCAGCGAATCACACGGATTCCGCAGCCTGCCCTAAGTTCCAATTTTCCAAAGCTTCACCCCATCGGACCAGACACCCCTAATCCGCCATAGAGCAACCACCCCTAACGTCGCGTCCGACGCATCATGACACCTACGATCCCTGCAAAAAGAATCATCACCGCTGATGATGGTTCCGGGATGGCATTGATATCCAGTGAGTCCGATCCAAAATCAATCGTCAGCTGCCCACCGTCAATCGCAGGCATCCAGTCAAGCATCAAAAACATGTCATACGTTCCGTTGCCCGCCGGAAATAGACTACCCTCAAAGGTGAGATTTCCAGCTCCACTTCGGTTGTCGCTGCGCGAGTCTCCGCTGTAGGTCGGGGAAACGTTGCCCTCCTCGGGCAGGCTGGCTGAAAACGTGACCTCCTCGTTGAAAACGGATCCACCGGGAGCCGTCTCGATCGTGTAATCCCAGGTCACCGGAATCATCGTGCCGCCCGGTATTAATGCCCCGCCCCCAAAAAGAGTCCCATTCTCAACACCCACCTTAACTGAGAAAAAATCGATGTTGCCCTCCCCGATCTCATCGCCCTGAGGAACATCACTCTCGAAGGTCACCGCCCCCGTCAACTTCGCGCCAACTATCGTATTCAGCTCAGGCAAGGCCACCAATTCAAGCGTATTCGACGTAACCGTAAAACTCGGCTCGACAGTTAGAGAGGCATCCGAACTAAACTCAAGTAATAGAGGGGCCGATGCCTCCGCTCTTGGAACAGTGAGCGCAGTCAGCACGAAAACGCCCAATGCGCCTACCATCAGGAACGTTCTAGCCACCCATCTTTCAACTGCTGCTGAGGTTTTCATAACACTATCCTCAGTGATGACATCCAAGTGGGGGCGCGCTGTCAAGCCTCCCGATGGTATCATTTATGACCAAAATGCACCGGCGAGTCCGGTTCGGCGTACCACAGAGAGCAATTATCTCCTCTTGGAGGCAAAGAGTCTTGCCAAGGAAAAGTCGGTTTCCCTCACCTGCCTCAGGCACGACCATAGTTTCCGTGATTGGGCTCCTGGTAGGACGATGGGCTCAGAGCAAGGTCTGAAACTCGCATTTCCCCGCCACCTTTTCGCCTATCCTTGGAGCAGCGAAAGAGGTCAGTTTTCCGATGGATCAACCACCGCCTGTTCCCCAAGCATCTTTTCCACGACCATCCACGGAATCGGCAATTCTTCCGCTGACACTTCAAAAATGACCGAATGGACCGTTCCCGCCGGAATCCCTCCCCGGTCAATCGCCCTCTGGTGAGCCTCAGAACGAACAAACTGGTTCAACGACTCCCGATCCTCCCAAGCCGATAGGGTCCAAACCCGGTCGCCAAGAATCTCTTTGCGAAGCCCGTATCCAATCAGACCACGCTGACGGAGCATCGCCCCGCGAACCTCATGGAGCCGCTTGAAGAATGCACGCCGCTCACCCCTCTCAATCTCCCCGACCGTCACCGCAACAATGATCGGTCCGTCTGGCCGATAGAGGAGACCGCGATCAGGATCATATCCCGGTCCACGGAAGGAATACCCAATGTGACCGAGATTCGCCCAAAGGATTCCCACGCCCGCCGCTAGAAGGCATGCAAGAATCGCTTTCACAGCGCGTCTCGAAGGGCCTTTCCCCCTCCCGCTTCATCGCCTTCATCCTTGGACGACACCATTCCTCGCATGACCTTTCCCATCACGAAAACACGCGTGTGCCGAGGCAACATCGCAAGCGAATAAGCCAAGACCTTGGTAAGAATGCCCGGAAGGACGGTGGCCCGATAGCCTAGCGCTCGCAGCGTCTGCTCCGCTACTTTAGAGGCAGCCATCGCATTCGCCATGGTCATGCCGGCCGACTCCGCGAAACCACTGTGCGTCGGACCTGGAGCTGAAGAAATGACGTCCACCCCCAGGGGTTTCAACTCACGATGAAGGGCTTCCGCAAAGGACTGGATGTAGGCCTTGGTCGCAGCGTAGTGCCCCGCCAGCGGAGCGCCCTGAAAGCCAACAAGGGAGCCCATCAAAACGAGGCCACCCGAACCCCGCTTTGCAAATCGCCGTGCGAAGTGATGGGTCTGCGTCAATACGGCCAGACAGTTAACCATAAT